>NZ_VATQ01000001.1:0-149024 GCF_005781135.1 Escherichia sp. E3659
GATAATACAAGGCCGGATAAGATGCGCCAGCATCGCATCCGGCAATGCGCACGGGGTACAAATGTGCCATTCATGTCAGATGCGGTGTGAACGCCTTATCCGACCTGGGTTCGGCACCACCAGGCCTTACTTAACTCCATCCGCGCTCATACGATCGCGAATATGCTGGGCGCGTTCGGCGGATGCAGGATGGTCGTCAAACATTGAGCTTTGGCGACCTTCTTCCAGTTTTGCCAGTTTTTCAAAGCTGGTGGCAAGACCTGCCGGGCTGATGCCGCGTTGGCGCAGAAGATCATAAGAGTAATCATCCGCCTCTGCTTCCTGGCGCTGGGAGAATTGCGAATTGACTAATTTTTCCCCCAAGTCACCGAGTTGTGATTGCGATAAACTGCCGACAATCCCGCCCGCAGAGGCCGCCGCAACTCGCACTGCGTTGGTACCAAGTGCTACCTGCATCCCTTTCTTCACATGGCCTAACGCCACGTGCCCCATTTCGTGACCGATCACCGCTTCGACTTCGTTATCCGTCATCATATCCATTAAGCCGCTATAGACGCGGATACAGCCGTTTGCCATTGCAAAGGCATTCACATCCTTCGCCATATACACTTTGTAATTTACCGGCTGGCCGTTGATGTTATTTCCCAGCGCATTAGCAATGGTGGTCAGACGTTTAGCGTATTCACTACCGTCTGGCGCAATCGTCGCCTTGCTGTCCATCTCCTGGCACGCCTGATCGCTCAGGGCTTTCACCTGCGCATCGCTCAGACTGTAAGCCTGAAAAGCTTCCGCTCCTGATGAGAGCAGTCCACTGGAGTCCATATTCTGGCAACCGGTCAACACCGTTGCCACGCTCATTGCTACCAATAAGGCGCGAATTTTCATGTTTTCTCTTCCGCACAAGGTCAGGATTATTCTAAAAATGCGCCGTTTGCAGGTGAATCGACGCTCGTCCTAAGTATAAGAAAAAGCGCAGCGGACGGGCGAGCAGATTGCGCAACATGCGAGCATGATCCAGAGATTTCTGAAACGGCAAAAGGATGTTCCATGTACATGACGCGCGGCTTGCGGTAAATTGTTGGCAAATTTTCCGGCGTAGCCCAAAACGCGCTGTCGTCAAGTCGTTAAGGGCGTGCCCTTCATCATCCGATCTGGAGTCAAAATGTCCTCACGTAAAGAGCTTGCCAATGCTATTCGTGCGCTGAGCATGGACGCAGTACAGAAAGCCAAATCCGGTCACCCGGGCGCCCCTATGGGTATGGCTGACATTGCCGAAGTCCTGTGGCGTGATTTCCTGAAACACAACCCGCAGAATCCGTCCTGGGCTGACCGTGACCGCTTCGTGCTGTCCAACGGCCACGGCTCCATGCTGATCTACAGCCTGCTGCACCTCACCGGTTACGATCTGCCGATGGAAGAACTGAAAAACTTCCGTCAACTGCATTCCAAAACTCCGGGCCACCCGGAAGTGGGTTACACCGCTGGTGTGGAAACCACCACTGGTCCGCTGGGTCAGGGTATTGCCAACGCAGTCGGTATGGCGATTGCGGAAAAAACGCTGGCGGCGCAGTTTAACCGTCCGGGTCACGACATTGTCGACCACTACACCTACGCCTTCATGGGCGACGGCTGCATGATGGAAGGCATCTCCCACGAAGTTTGCTCTCTGGCGGGTACGCTGAAGCTGGGTAAACTGATTGCGTTCTACGATGACAACGGCATTTCTATCGATGGTCACGTTGAAGGCTGGTTCACCGACGATACCGCAATGCGTTTCGAAGCTTACGGCTGGCACGTTATTCGCGACATCGACGGTCATGACGCAGCATCCATCAAACGCGCAGTAGAAGAAGCGCGCGCAGTGACCGACAAACCGTCCCTGCTGATGTGCAAAACCATCATCGGTTTCGGTTCCCCGAACAAAGCCGGTACCCACGACTCCCACGGTGCGCCGCTGGGCGACGCTGAAATTGCCCTGACCCGCGAACAGCTGGGCTGGAAATATGCGCCGTTCGAAATCCCGTCTGAAATCTATGCTCAGTGGGATGCGAAAGAAGCAGGCCAGGCGAAAGAATCTGCATGGAACGAGAAATTCGCTGCTTACGCGAAAGCTTATCCGCAGGAAGCCGCTGAATTCACCCGTCGTATGAAAGGCGAAATGCCGTCTGACTTCGACGCCAAAGCGAAAGAGTTTATCGCTAAACTGCAGGCTAACCCGGCGAAAATCGCCAGCCGTAAAGCGTCGCAGAATGCTATCGAAGCATTCGGTCCGCTGTTGCCGGAATTCCTCGGCGGCTCTGCTGACCTGGCGCCGTCTAACCTGACCCTGTGGTCTGGTTCTAAAGCAATCAACGAAGATGCTGCGGGTAACTACATCCACTACGGTGTTCGCGAGTTCGGTATGACCGCGATTGCTAACGGCATCTCCCTGCACGGTGGTTTCCTGCCGTACACCTCCACCTTCCTGATGTTCGTGGAATACGCACGTAATGCCGTACGTATGGCTGCGCTGATGAAACAGCGTCAGGTGATGGTTTACACCCACGACTCGATCGGTCTGGGCGAAGATGGCCCGACTCACCAGCCGGTAGAGCAGGTCGCTTCTCTGCGCGTAACCCCGAACATGTCTACATGGCGTCCGTGTGACCAGGTTGAATCCGCAGTAGCGTGGAAATACGGCGTAGAGCGTCAGGACGGCCCGACTGCGCTTATCCTCTCCCGTCAGAACCTGGCGCAGCAGGAACGTACTGAAGAGCAGTTGGCAAACATCGCGCGCGGTGGTTATGTGCTGAAAGACTGTGCCGGTCAGCCGGAACTGATCTTCATCGCCACCGGTTCTGAAGTTGAACTGGCGGTTGCTGCCTACGAAAAACTGACTGCCGAAGGCGTGAAAGCGCGCGTGGTTTCCATGCCGTCTACTGATGCATTCGACAAACAGGATGCGGCTTACCGTGAATCTGTACTGCCGAAAGCGGTTACTGCTCGTGTTGCAGTAGAAGCAGGCATTGCTGACTACTGGTACAAGTATGTTGGCCTGAATGGCGCTATCGTCGGTATGACCACCTTCGGTGAATCTGCTCCGGCTGAGCTGCTGTTTGAAGAGTTCGGCTTCACCGTTGACAACGTTGTTGCGAAAGCAAAAGCGTTGCTGTAATCGGTAAGATGCTTTGTGAGAAGGGCCGCGAAAGCGGCCCTTCAGATTGTTGGCAAAGTGCGCGTTGTTCATGTCGGATGCGGCGTGAACGCCTTATCCGACCTACAAGATCGTGCAAATTCAATATATTGCAGGAAGTATGTAGGCCTGATAAGCGTAGCGCATCAGGCAGTTTTGCTTTTGCCATCACTCTTAAGGGCCGCGAAAGCGGCCCTTTTTTTACTTAGTAGAGATAAACGGAACTGTGCTGCCGGGGATCATGGTATCGGGCAGTTTACCGTCCCAACGTTCGGCAGTGGTGAGGGCTACAAGTCCGGGATTATCCCGCAGAGCTTCACCGCGCAGGCGGATAGCTTCTGCTTCAGCCGCACTTTTTAAACGAATAGTTTCAGCCTCTGCCGCGCCTCTTACGCGAATAGTCTCAGCTTCTGCTTTGGCTGCCGCCAGTTTACTGTCTGCTTCTGCCTGGGCCTGAGTTACCGCAATTTGCGCCTGGATTTTCTCTGTTTCCAGATTTTGCTTACGTGTGGCAATGGCGACTTCCGCTTTCATTCGATCTTCAATCGACTTTTCATAAGCGTCAGAAAAATCAATATTTTCAATCTGGACCCCGTCAATTACCACTGGCCCAACAACGGCTTTGCGCATGGCATTTTGCAGATCCTGAACCAGTTTCGTGCGATCCTGTACCGCGCTGATGGCGGTATATTGACCGAAAACGTTCTCCAGTTGGGTTGGCAACTGGCGAACAATCAGGCGATCTTTTAATGCTTCAATGGTGTTGTAGGTGGTATAAACCGCGCCTGCTTCTGAAGGTTTAATGTGGAAGCTGACTGATACTGTCATTTGTGCAGGTTGCTGGTCGCGGCTGTATGCCTGTAATCCCTGATAGACCACGGCCTGATTACGCGTAGAAATTTTCTCCACGCTTTCCATAAAAGGGATCTTAAAACCCAGACCCGGCTCGGCAACTTTTACGATTTTTCCGTAGCGCAGCAAAATGCCGCGTTCACCTTCATTTACGGTGTAATACGAGAGAAAAGGCAGCACAATAATGGCAAGAACACCAATGGCGATGGCAAGAGATTTTTGTGGGCGGAATGAGGTTATAGAAACAGGTGCTTTCATGACAATCTTCCTTGAGTAAAGTGTGGGAATATGTCACATGAGGTGAGGGGAAAACAGCCGACAGGTGAGAATTCAGAATCTATAAAGGGGTATAGCGAAAAAACATTGCATTAGAAAAGTATGTTTTCGAACATTCAATAAATAAATAGAGGTATGCATCACAAATACAATAACAAACAAAATATTGATTTTGTGATAAACATAACAAATACAAAGTTGACTTTAAAAATATCAATCTCATATTGTTGTTATTTAAGGTTTTATTATTTTGATTTATGGGGTTTTTCTTCTCGCGTACCCAATTGCTTTCATTAAACCGCACGAGTATTTTATTTTTACCGCCGGACGGTACCCTAAAAATAAAATAAGGATAATTTATGCGGCTTAGTGATTATTTTCCAGAATCATCAATCTCAGTTATACATTCAGCAAAAGACTGGCAGGAAGCTATCGATTTTTCGATGGCATCATTGCTGGATAAAAACTATATCAGAGAGAATTACATTCAGGCTATTAAAGATTCCACCATTAGCAACGGTCCTTATTATATTCTCGCACCAGGCGTGGCGATGCCTCATGCGCGACCGGAATGTGGGGCGCTTAAAACCGGGATGTCACTGACATTACTCGAACGACCAGTGTATTTTCCGGGAAATGATGAATCGATCAATTTACTCATCGGGTTTTCGGCTGCCGATGCTGATTCGCACATTGGCGCTATTCAGGCGTTAAGTGAATTACTGTGCGAAGAAGAAATACTCGAACAACTCTTAACAGCAACATCAGAAAAACAATTAGCGGACATAATCAACCGCGGATAATTACTCTCTCCTCTACAGGATAATATTATGGAAAACAAGTCTGCTCGTGCAAAGGTCCAGGCTTTTGGGGGCTTTTTGACGGCAATGGTCATCCCCAATATTGGTGCTTTTATTGCCTGGGGTTTTATTACTGCATTATTTATTCCTACTGGTTGGCTGCCTAACGAACATTTCGCCAAAATTGTCGGCCCGATGATTACCTATTTATTGCCCGTGATGATTGGTTCTACCGGTGGTCATCTGGTCGGTGGTAAACGCGGGGCGGTCATGGGAGGAATAGGGACGATTGGCGTTATTGTCGGTGCTGAAATTCCGATGTTCCTTGGCTCGATGATCATGGGACCGTTAGGTGGACTGGTCATAAAATATGTCGATAAAGCACTGGAAAAACGCATACCTGCTGGTTTTGAGATGGTTATCAATAACTTCTCATTAGGTATCGCTGGGATGCTCCTTTGTCTGCTGGGTTTTGAAGTCATCGGCCCGGCGGTGTTAATTGCCAATACTTTCGTCAAAGAGTGTATTGAAGCACTGGTACATGCAGGCTATCTGCCTTTGCTGTCAGTCATCAATGAACCGGCGAAAGTGCTTTTCCTTAATAATGCGATCGATCAGGGCGTCTATTACCCGTTGGGGATGCAACAGGCTTCGGTTAACGGTAAATCCATCTTCTTTATGGTGGCGTCCAACCCTGGGCCTGGCTTAGGACTGCTGCTGGCATTCACTCTGTTTGGTAAAGGGATGAGTAAGCGCTCTGCACCTGGTGCGATGATTATTCACTTCCTCGGTGGGATCCACGAACTGTATTTCCCGTATGTGCTGATGAAGCCGTTGACCATTATCGCCATGATTGCGGGCGGTATGTCTGGCACCTGGATGTTTAATTTGCTGGACGGTGGTCTGGTTGCAGGCCCAAGCCCAGGTTCTATCTTTGCTTACCTTGCGCTGACGCCGAAAGGCTCGTTCCTGGCGACAATTGCCGGAGTTACGGTAGGCACGCTGGTGTCCTTTGTCATCACTTCCCTGATACTGAAGATGGAAAAAACAGTGGAGACTGAGAGCGAAGATGAATTTACCGAGTCAGCCAATGCGGTTAAAGCAATGAAGCAGGAAGGCGCATTCTCGTTAAGCCGTGTTAAGCGTATTGCCTTCGTTTGCGATGCGGGGATGGGCTCCAGCGCGATGGGCGCAACCACCTTCCGTAAACGCCTGGAAAAAGCAGGGCTGGCAATAGAAGTTAAACATTACGCGATAGAAAACGTGCCAGCGGATGCCGATATCGTCGTCACTCACGCCAGTCTGGAAGGGCGCGTGAAGCGTGTGACGGATAAACCGCTGATATTGATTAATAACTATATTGGTGATCCAAAACTCGACACTTTATTTAATCAATTAACCGCCGAACATAAAAACTGATTGCAGAGGTAAAAATGAAAACCAAAGTTGCTGCTATTTATGGCAAGCGGGATGTCCGTCTGCGCGAATTTGAATTGCCAGAAATTACTGATAACGAACTTTTGGTGAGTGTAATTTCTGACAGCGTCTGTTTATCGACCTGGAAAGCGGCGTTACTCGGTAGTGAACATAAACGCGTACCCGACGATTTAGAAAATCATCCGGTCATTACCGGGCATGAATGTGCCGGGGTTATTGTCGAAGTGGGTAAAAATCTCACCGACAAATATAAAAAAGGTCAGCGTTTTGTATTGCAACCGGCGATGGGGTTACCAAGCGGATATTCAGCGGGCTACAGCTACGAATATTTTGGCGGTAACGCCACTTATATGATTATTCCCGAGATCGCCATTAATCTGGGCTGCGTATTACCGTATCACGGCTCTTATTTTGCTGCGGCGTCGCTGGCAGAGCCTATGTGCTGCATTATTGGCGCTTATCATGCCAATTATCACACCACGCAATATGTTTATGAGCATCGCATGGGCGTCAAACCTGGCGGCAATATTGCGCTACTGGCGTGTGCAGGCCCGATGGGCATTGGCGCTATCGATTATGCCATTAACGGTGGCATACAACCGTCGCGGGTGGTAGTGGTCGATATCGACGACAAACGCCTGGCGCAGGTAGAGAAGCTGCTGCCAGTGGAGCTGGCGGCCAGTAAAGGCATTGAACTGGTGTATGTGAATACTAAAGGGATGAGCGATCCTGTCCAGATGCTGCGGGCGCTGACAGGAGATGCCGGGTTCGATGACATTTTTGTTTATGCGGCGGTGCCTGCTGTCGTTGAGATGGCTGATGAATTACTGGCGGAAGATGGCTGTCTGAACTTCTTTGCCGGGCCGACGGATAAAAACTTCAAAGTGCCGTTTAATTTCTACAACGTACATTACAACAGCACGCATGTCGTCGGTACATCCGGCGGTTCAACGGACGACATGAAAGAGGCGATTGCCCTTAGCGCTACGGGGCAGTTACAGCCGTCGTTTATGGTGACCCATATCGGTGGGCTGGATGCGGTGCCTGAAACCGTGCTCAATCTGCCGGATATCCCTGGCGGTAAAAAACTCATTTATAACGGCGTGACCATGCCGCTCACTGCCATTGCCGATTTTGCCGAAAAAGGCAAAACCGATCCGCTGTTTAAAGAGCTTGCGCGGCTGGTTGAGGAAACGCACGGCATCTGGAATGAACAGGCCGAGAAATATCTGCTGGCGCAATTTGGCGTTGATATCGGGGAGGCCGCGCAATGATGTCCCTGGCGTGGCCATTATTTCGCGTTACGGAACAGGCAGCGTTGGCTGCCTGGCCGCAAACCGGATGTGGCGACAAAAATAAAATTGATGGCCTGGCGGTCACCGCGATGCGCCAGGCATTAAACGACGTCGCTTTTCGTGGACGAGTGGTTATCGGCGAAGGAGAAATTGACCATGCGCCGATGCTGTGGATTGGCGAAGAGGTGGGCAAAGGCGATGGGCCAGAAGTCGATATCGCGGTTGATCCCATTGAAGGCACGCGGATGGTGGCGATGGGGCAGAGCAATGCGCTGGCGGTCATGGCTTTCGCCCCTCGAGATAGCCTGTTACATGCGCCCGATATGTATATGAAAAAGCTGGTTGTTAATCGACTGGCTGCCGGGGCGATTGATCTGTCTTTGCCTCTGGCGGACAACTTGCGTAACGTGGCGCGGGCGTTAGGTAAACCGCTGGACAAGCTGCGCATGGTTACGCTGGATAAACCGCGTCTGAGTGCCGCGATTGAGGAAGCAACACAGCTGGGGGTGAAAGTTTTTGCCCTGCCGGATGGCGATGTCGCCGCCAGCGTGCTGACCTGCTGGCAGGATAATCCTTACGATGTGATGTACACCATCGGCGGTGCGCCGGAAGGTGTGATTTCCGCCTGTGCAGTCAAAGCGTTAGGCGGAGATATGCAGGCGGAATTAATCGATTTTTGCCAGGCCAAAGGTGACTATACCGAAAATCGGCAAATTGCAGAGCAGGAGCGCAAGCGTTGCAAGGCAATGGGCGTTGACATTAACCGTGTGTACTCGCTCGACGAACTGGTGAGGGGGAACGATATCCTCTTTAGCGCCACGGGTGTGACGGGCGGCGAGCTGGTGAACGGTATCCAACAGACGGCGAATGGGGTGCGGACGCAGACATTACTGATCGGCGGCGCGGACCAAACGTGTAATATAATAGACTCCCTGCATTGATGGTGATCTATCGGAAGACGAATGGCGACGCTGACAGAAGATGATGTGCTTGAGCAACTGGACGCACAGGACAATTTATTGTCATTTATGAAAACTGCGCATTCTATTTTGCTCCAGGGGATACGCCAGTTTCTGCCGTCGCTGTTTGTCGATAACGATGAAGAGATCGTCGAATATGCAGTGAAGCCGTTACTCGCCCAAAGCGGCCCGCTTGACGATATTGATGTTGCGCTGCGTTTGATTTATGCGCTGGGGAAAATGGATAAATGGCTGTATGCCGATATCACGCACTTTTCCCAGTACTGGCATTACCTGAACGAACAGGATGAAACGCCCGGATTTACCGATGATATAACCTGGGATTTTATCAGCAATGTCAACAGTATAACTCGCAATGCGACGCTCTACGATGCGTTAAAAGCGATGAAGTTCGCCGATTTCGCCGTCTGGTCAGAGGCGCGTTTTAGCGGGATGGTCAAAACGGCGCTGACGCTGGCAGTAACCACAACTTTAAAGGAATTAACGCCGTGAAAATCGAACTGACGGTGAATGGACTAAAGGTACAGGCGCAGTACTCTGATGATGAAATTGAGAGTGTTCATAAACCGCTACTGCGTATGCTGGCGGCCTTACAGGCGGTAAATCCGCAGCGACGTACGGTGGTTTTTCTTTGCGCTCCGCCGGGGACGGGTAAATCTACCTTAACTACCTTCTGGGAATATCTCGCGCAACAAGCCCCTGAATTACCCGCTATCCAGACGCTCCCGATGGATGGTTTTCACCATTACAATAGCTGGCTGGATGCGCATCAATTGCGCCCCTTCAAAGGCGCACCAGAGACATTCGACGTTGCGAAACTGGCGGAAAATCTGCGCCAGGTCGTGGAAGGGGATTGTACGTGGCCGCAGTACGATCGACAAAAGCATGATCCTGTTGAAGATGCGTTGCACGTTACCGCACCACTCATCATCGTCGAAGGAAACTGGTTGTTGCTGGACGACGAGAAGTGGTGCCAGCTTGCGCAATTTTGTGATTTCTCGATCTTTATCAACGCGCCAGCTACTGCGTTGCGGGAACGACTGGTGGGGCGAAAGCTGGCGGGAGGGTTATCGCTGGCAGACGCAGAAGCTTTTTATGACCGTACCGACGGGCCGAATGTTCGCCGGGTGCTTGAAGAGAGTCTGCCTGCAAATTTGACCTTAATGATGACCGCTACGGGTGAATATCGTCTGGTGGATTAACGTTCCTGATTACACCGCCTTCCAGTCGCACCACACGAGAGAAATGACGCCGGGTAAATGCGGCGTCATGACTGATTGCTACGACGCTTGTGCCTTGCTGGCGGCACTTTTCCAGCCAGCTTTCAAACACGCTCAACCAATTTTCGTCAAAATCCCGACTCGGCTCGTCCAGTAGCAATAGTGGCGGAGAGAGTGCTTCCAGGCAGGCGACGGCGACCATCCGTCGCTGCGCACTGTGCAGATCTAACGGATGCGCACTGGCAACATCTGCTAACTGACAGCATTGCAGGGCAGCATTGGTACGTTGAGTGATTTCATCCGCCGGGCATTTTTGTAGTTTCAAACCAAATGCGATCTCGTCGGCGACGGTGCTGTGAAACAGTTGGTTTTCCGCTTCCTGAAAAAGTACGCCAATCTTTGCCGCACGTTGGCGGTTTTTCAGCTTTTTCATCGCCTGTTGTTGCAGCATAACCGTACCGGCTGTGGGCGTAAGAAGACCTGCCATTACTCGTAACAGCGTCGATTTTCCCGCGCCATTGTCGCCGGTCAGTGCCAACCATTCACCTTGTTTGAGTTGCAGAGAAATGTCGCAAAGACAATCCGTTACCGCACCTGGCCAGCGATAAGTTACCTGATTTAACGTTAACATAATGGCTGGATCGCTCCGTTTTGCAATTGCCACGCTTGCTGGCAGTAGTTCAGGAAAGGTGTGCGATGACGTTCAAAAAGAATAATCAGCGAACCACGTTCAAACGCCCAGTGTTGTAAGCGCTGCAACAGCATTTCGCTGGCCTGCGGCGTCAGGCGGCTAAAGGCTTCATCAAGAATTAAGAGCTTTGGCTGCATCGCGATGGCGCAGGCGATGACTACGCGTTGGGTTTCCCCGCCGGAGAGCGTTGCCGGGTGACGATGACGCAACGGCTGGCACTCGGTCAGAGTCAGGGCGGCATCAATCCGCGCCATAATCTCTTCTTCAGCAAGACACAGATTTTCTGGCCCAAAGGCAACTTCTTCTTCCACGCTAAAGGTACAGCCGGAGAGCTGCAAATAGGGCGATTGCTGAACGAGCTGGATGGTGGCGGATTGTTCATTAAGCGGGAGATGCCCAATGGGCGTACCGAGAAGCGTCCCCGTGCCGGCTATCTCTCCTGGCAGAAAGTCCGGATACCAGCCCGCCATCAGCTGTGCCAGCGTACTTTTGCCACTGCCGTTGTCACCAAAGATGGCGACCATCCCCGGTTTGACATAGTGAAAGTCATAACAGAACGGAGGATGCGTTGAGTGTGTCGGGCAATAACGGAACTGTTCTAACGTAACCATATCCACGCTCCGAATTCTGCCAGCATCAGCAAGATCATGGTGTAACGCGCTACGCGTTGTAGGGTGCTATCGGCTGGTGCCCATAACGTTGTTCGTCGGTTGTGGATCCGAAATGCCCGCATATCCAGCGCCGCACCACGAACAGCAAGATCGTTTAGCGCATTGTGTGTTAGCGGAATAATTAACGCGGGCATCGCACGTAAACGCTGATACCAGCCCTCATCCAGCGGCACGCCGCGGGCACGCTGCGCTTCATGAATAATCGCTAATTGCCGTTTTAACTGCTCAACGACCAATAACGGCCCGGCAAACAGATAAGCGACGCCTGGCGGCAGGCGAGAAGCAAACAGAGCGCGGATAAAACATTGCACGGGGACGTACTGCATCCACAACTGTGAGGTTGAAACAATCGCCAGAATCCGCAACCAGAGCGTAATGGCATACGTCCAACGTTCCGGCGAACGCGGCGTGCCGCTAAGCCATTCTGTCAGCCAGCCACCGTGTACCAGCCACAGCCCGGCTCCCAGTGAGAACATCAGCCAGGCGACATATTTTGCCCGCCGCCGCGTGGCCTTTAGCGCAATAAGGCAGAAAAAGGTCGCCGCGCTATAGACTGGCAATATTGTCTGCGCGGGCAGGATTAGCGTGGTGCAGGCCGCCAATGCCCACAGTGTTAATGAGGTAAATGGATGCATTTAGCGCACAGCAGCCATTGCCGGGAAATGCCGCGTGGTGCGAATCGGCAGTTGTCGGAGCAAAAGCCAGACAATCACTGCTGTAAGAATTTTATCGACCAGGTTTGCGCCCATTACCGTTATCGCCACCGACTCCACCAGGTTTTGCCCCATTGAGTGCATCCAGGCAACGAACAAATCGGCCCCGCTTCCTGTCACGCCGCCGAACAGCGCAGTACGCAGCGGTACAGCGACGACCGTTACCGCAAGCGTAATAATCACGCCGCTGACAACGACTTTTGGCAGAGTGCGAAACCAACCCGCGCGCGCCAGCCAACCGGCGACCAGGCCGATGACCATCGCGACGGGCGCAAATGCGGCGGCGATCGGGTCGGTCAGCAATCCCCAGAGTAAATTGGTCAGTAAGCCGGTCAACATGCCAATAACCGGACCAAGCAGTACCGCGCTAATAAGTGTGCCGATGGAGTCGAGAAAAATAGGTAATTTAACCATGCTGGCCAGTTGCCCGCCGATCATATTGATGGCGATAGATATAACGATCAACACCAGTGCCTGACTGGAAAAGTGGCGACGCGCCATAAGAAAACCTCTCTGCAAATAGTTATTTAACGGGGGAAATATGCAACTCGTCGTAACCAGAAAGCGCGCAAGGTTGGCGGCTAAACGCCAGTTCCTCAAGGCTGCCGATCACCAGTTCAAGCGTGGTCCGCACGGTACAGCCGGGCATCATATGACCGCCAAGCATCGCGCCGCGTGGGTCAGAAACGTAGAGATGAAGATGCTCGCCAGTGTGTTCCAGCGTGCCGTTCAGTGCGATCACTTCGAACTTACCGCTTAGTAGGGCCGTGTTTTCTTGCCCGGCATAGCGTAAGGCGACGTCAGTCAGACTGCCGGTACAACCTGCAATCCACGCGGCGTGGAGTTGCTGTTGCTGCGCGAAGGCGCGTAATTGGGAGAGAACTTCCTGCCCGGGGAGCAGGCGCAGCGCGTAAAAGCGTGCGGAGGAAGAATATGGGTAGGGCAATGTCATCATTGGAGTACTCCGAAACTCGGACGTATTGCGGATAATATCGACGCTGCATCAGTCATATTCTGATATAAGTCAGGGTTTGTGACGGCACAACGAAAAGATTTTGCTACGCTTATTCGTGATTCTGCAAAGTGGAATAAATTCCAACGCATCAGGCCGGAAAACGTGACGCAAGTCAGATAATTGTCTTCTTTGACTGGACAATCATTCCTTTTATTCCATGTTTCGCTTATCCTAGCTGAAGCGTTTCAGTCGATTAAATGTTCGACAATTAACCAATCAGTCGCAGTTTGCGACAGGTAAGGTTTCCCCGAACGATTTGCTGGATTACTCTGTCTGGCAAATTTGCTCAGGGAAAGCCTTGCAGGAGATCTATGACCGTACGCGTAGCGATAAATGGCTTCGGTCGCATCGGGCGTAATGTGGTTCGTGCTTTGTATGAATCAGGACGCCGTGCGGAAATTACCGTGGTGGCAATCAACGAACTGGCGGATGCTGCGGGCATGGCGCATTTGTTGAAATATGACACCAGTCATGGCCGTTTTGCATGGGAAGTCCGTGAGGAACGTGATCAACTTTTTGTTGGTGATGATGCCATCCGCGTATTGCATGAACGTTCACTGCAATCGCTTCCCTGGCGTGAACTGGGCGTTGATGTGGTTCTCGACTGCACCGGCGTATATGGCACCCGCGAGCATGGTGAAGCGCACATTGCCGCCGGGGCCAAAAAAGTGCTCTTTTCACATCCTGGCAGTAACGATCTCGACGCGACCGTTGTTTACGGCGTCAATCAGGATCAACTTCGTGCGGAACACCGCATCGTTTCTAACGCTTCCTGTACCACGAATTGCATAATTCCTGTCATCAAATTGTTGGATGATGCGTACGGTATTGAGTCCGGCACTGTGACCACAATTCACTCCGCCATGCACGATCAACAGGTTATTGATGCGTACCATCCTGACCTGCGCCGCACCCGGGCAGCCAGCCAGTCGATCATTCCGGTCGATACCAAACTGGCCGCAGGTATCACACGATTTTTTCCGCAATTTAATGATCGCTTTGAAGCGATTGCGGTACGTGTGCCAACCATAAATGTGACGGCAATCGATTTAAGCGTAACGGTGAAGAAACCTGTAAAAGCCAATGAAGTCAACCTGTTGCTGCAAAAAGCAGCACAAGGTGCATTTCATGGTATAGTTGACTATACGGAATTACCGTTGGTCTCTGTAGATTTTAACCACGATCCGCACAGTGCCATTGTCGATGGCACCCAAACCCGGGTCAGTGGCGCACACCTGATCAAAACGTTGGTCTGGTGCGATAACGAATGGGGCTTTGCTAACCGAATGCTCGACACGACGTTAGCTATGGCTACTGTTGCTTTCAGGTAAGACGCAAGCAGCGTCTGCAAAACTTTTAGAATCAACGAGAGGATTCACCATGTCTGTAATTAAGATGACCGATCTGGATCTTGCTGGGAAACGTGTATTTATCCGTGCGGATCTGAACGTACCAGTAAAAGACGGGAAAGTAACCAGCGACGCGCGTATCCGTGCTTCTCTGCCAACCATCGAACTGGCCCTGAAACAAGGCGCAAAAGTGATGGTAACTTCCCACCTGGGTCGTCCTACCGAAGGCGAGTACAATGAAGAATTCTCTCTGCTGCCGGTTGTTAACTACCTGAAAGACAAACTGTCTAACCCGGTTCGTCTGGTTAAAGATTACCTCGACGGCGTTGACGTTGCTGAAGGTGAACTGGTTGTTCTGGAAAACGTTCGCTTCAACAAAGGCGAGAAGAAAGACGACGAAACCCTGTCCAAAAAATACGCTGCACTGTGTGACGTGTTCGTAATGGACGCATTCGGTACTGCTCACCGCGCGCAGGCTTCTACTCACGGTATCGGTAAATTCGCTGATGTTGCGTGCGCAGGTCCGCTGCTGGCAGCTGAACTGGACGCGCTGGGTAAAGCACTGAAAGAACCTGCTCGCCCGATGGTGGCTATCGTTGGTGGTTCTAAAGTATCTACCAAACTGACCGTTCTGGACTCCCTGTCTAAAATCGCTGACCAGCTGATCGTAGGTGGTGGTATCGCTAACACCTTTATCGCGGCACAAGGCCACGATGTGGGTAAATCTCTGTACGAAGCTGACCTGGTTGACGAAGCAAAACGTCTGCTGACCATCTGCGACATCCCGGTTCCGTCTGACGTTCGCGTAGCGACTGAGTTCTCTGAAACCGCTCCGGCTACTCTGAAATCTGTTAACGATGTGAAAGCTGACGAGCAGATCCTGGATATCGGTGATGCTTCCGCTCAGGAACTGGCTGAAATCCTGAAGAATGCGAAAACCATTCTGTGGAACGGTCCGGTTGGCGTGTTCGAATTCCCGAACTTCCGCAAAGGTACTGAAATCGTGGCTAACGCTATCGCAGACAGCGAAGCGTTCTCCATCGCTGGCGGCGGCGACACTCTGGCAGCAATCGACCTGTTCGGCATTGCTGACAAAATCTCCTACATCTCCACTGGCGGCGGCGCATTCCTCGAATTCGTGGAAGGTAAAGTACTGCCTGCAGTAGCGATGCTCGAAGAGCGCGCTAAGAAGTAAAAAATCACAGGGCAGGGAAACCTGCCCTTGTTGCAGCGCGCTTTTAAAGCACGCACTTTTTCATACTCTAAATAATTCGAGTTGCAGCACAGTAACTTGAAGTATGACGAGTATAAGGCCCGACGATACAGGACAAGAGACATGTCTAAGATTTTTGATTTCGTAAAACCTGGCGTAATCACTGGTGATGACGTACAGAAAGTTTTCCAGGTAGCAAAAGAAAACAACTTCGCACTGCCAGCAGTAAACTGCGTCGGTACTGACTCCATCAACGCCGTACTGGAAACCGCTGCTAAAGTTAAAGCGCCGGTTATCGTTCAGTTCTCCAACGGTGGTGCTTCCTTTATCGCTGGTAAAGGCGTGAAATCTGACGTTCCGCAGGGCGCTGCTATCCTGGGTGCGATCTCTGGTGCGCATCACGTTCATCAGATGGCTGAACATTATGGTGTTCCGGTTATCCTGCACACTGACCACTGCGCGAAGAAACTGCTGCCGTGGATCGACGGTCTGCTGGACGCGGGTGAAAAACACTTCGCTGCTACCGGTAAGCCGCTGTTCTCTTCTCACATGATCGACCTGTCTGAAGAATCTCTGCAAGAGAACATCGAAATCTGCTCTAAATACCTGGAGCGCATGTCCAAAATCGGCATGACTCTGGAAATCGAACTGGGTTGCACCGGTGGTGAAGAAGACGGCGTGGACAACAGCCACATGGACGCTTCTGCACTGTACACCCAGCCGGAAGACGTTGATTACGCATACACCGAGCTGAGCAAAATCAGCCCGCGTTTCACCATCGCAGCGTCCTTTGGTAACGTACACGGTGTTTACAAGCCGGGTAACGTTGTTCTGACCCCGACCATCCTGCGTGACTCTCAGGAATATGTTTCTAAGAAACACAATCTGCCGCACAACAGCCTGAACTTCGTATTCCACGGTGGTTCCGGTTCTACTGCTCAGGAAATCAAAGACTCCGTAAGCTACGGTGTAGTTAAAATGAACATCGATACCGACACCCAATGGGCGACCTGGGAAGGTGTTCTGAACTACTACAAAGCGAACGAAGCTTACCTGCAGGGCCAGCTGGGCAACCCGAAAGGCGAAGATCAGCCGAACAAGAAATACTACGATCCGCGCGTATGGCTGCGTGCTGGTC
The DNA here is from genome assembly GCF_005781135.1 of Escherichia sp. E3659. Lineage (NCBI taxonomy): Bacteria > Pseudomonadati > Pseudomonadota > Gammaproteobacteria > Enterobacterales > Enterobacteriaceae > Escherichia > Escherichia sp. E3659. Next base: position 16,823 of record NZ_VATQ01000001.1, read on the forward strand.
AGACTTCGATGATCGCTCGTCTGGAAAAAGCATTCCAGGAACTGAACGCGATCGACGTTCTGTAAGATATTCCTTTCTGCTTATCTCAAGGCCCGCTCTGCGGGTCTTTTTTTCGCCAAAAGCAAGGTGATGTTCTTAAGAAATCTGTGATCTATTTGGCAAAATTATGCTTTATTGTTTACCCTTGTCAGACTGCCCGTCGTAAGGCGGCGGAGTATGTTTCTCCAATTTAAGTCAGTTGAAAAGGAATATTGAATGGAAGATTTGAAAGTTGTCGATAGCATAAACGGCGCAGGATCCTGGTTGGTAAATAACCAGGCGCTGTTGCTGAGTTATGCTGTAAACATCGTGGCGGCACTCGCGATCATCATCGTTGGTTTGATTATCGCGCGGATGATTTCCAACGCGGTGAATCGCCTGATGATCTCCCGTAACATAGATGCCACCGTTGCTGATTTTCTTTCTGCATTAATCCGTTACGCAATTATCGCCTTTACGTTAATTGCAGCACTGGGCCGCGTGGGCGTACAAACCGCATCGGTCATTGCCGTACTCGGTGCCGCAGGTTTAGCTGTAGGTCTGGCCTTGCAGGGTTCACTGTCTAACCTGGCTGCTGGCGTTTTGCTGGTTATGTTCCGCCCGTTCCGTGCAGGAGAATATGTTGACCTCGGCGGCGTTGCTGGTACTGTGCAGAGTGTGCAGATTTTCTCCACCACCATGCGTACCGCAGACGGTAAAATAATTGTTATTCCGAACGGTAAAATTATTGCCGGTAATATTATTAACTTCTCTCGTGAGCCGGCGCGCCGTAACGAATTTATTATTGGCGTAGCGTATGATTCTGATATCGATCAGGTTAAGCAGATCCTGACCGATATTATTCAGTCCGAAGATCGTATTTTAAAAGATCGTGAAATTACCGTACGCCTGAACGAACTTGGCGCATCGTCGATTAATTTCGTCGTTCGTGCCTGGAGCAACAGTGGCGATCTGCAAAACGTGTACTGGGATGTGCTGGAACGTATTAAACGTGAATTTGATGCTGCTGGTATCAGCTTCCCGTATCCGCAAATGGATGTGAACTTTAAGCGGGTGAAAGAAAATAAAGAGAGCGAAGCGGTAACACGTTAATCATGTGAAGCGCCCATGAAGATCATGGGCGCACTACCAATTTAACGCATTGTTTCATCTAGTATCTTGGCAACTTTTTGCATGACTTCCCCGGCTTTCTCCACGCCTTCATTATTTTGCTGTTCTACCCACTGAGTTTGCTCTTGCTGATAACCAATTGCTTTCTGCCAGGCGTCCAGTTCTGATTTTTTCAGATAGCGAACCTGAGCACCGTCCTGCTCAAGCGTTTTTACCATGCTGATCAGGTTGTTATCTAATGCCTTGCCCAGCGCTTTCTCGGTTGTAATGGCAGCTCGTTGAATCGCCTCACGATCTCTTTTATCAAGGTTTTCCCACGTTTGTTTATTCATTACCAGCAGATAGACATGACCAAGCCAGAGAGAAGGGGAGAGCAACACATTCGGCGCAGCACGTTCAGCATGGATGTCATATCCGCTATCAAGATTGACCATTAAGCCATCGAGTTTTCCCTCGCGGAGTGCTGTCGTAATTTGCTCATTCCACGGTAAAGTTACGGTTTTTGCTCCCGTATGATTTAAATAAGCCTGATGCCAGAAACTGGCTGTTCGCCAGGTGGTTCCCTGAAGCGCAGTCAATTTATCAATGGGCCTGGTAGAGAAAAAACCTACCGGGTAGCCAAGGAAAAACTGTAAATTCACGATATTGTTATGCTCAAGTTCAGCGTTAAACTCAGGTATGTCTGCATAAACGCGACGAAAAAATTCTACCTGACTGGCACCATGATCCGGGCCAATAGCAAAGCTCTTGAAGATTTGATGAAGCGGCAATTGTTTCGCTGTGTATTCCGGCACCACTATACCCATATCAGCTTTACTGCCATCGCTTATCGTCGCCAGTGCATCATAGCTGATGGCGGTTTCACCGTTCCAGTGTGGTTCGATTTTCAAACGCCCCTGAGATTCTTTTTCAATTTCGGCAAAAAATGTATTTTGAATTAGCTGGGTACGCATTCCGCCATAAGGTTCATGATCGGTATAGCGTAGAATTTTTTCTGCGGCAAAATTGGGTGTAGATATCAGAAGTGATCCTGATAACACAGAGAGTAAGAATGGTTTGAATATCATGTCAGTTCCTTCTGTAATTTTATTTGTCGTCATTAATATTAAAAGCTGTAAACTTTAACAACTAAAATCAAACTTCATATTTTTAAAGTCCAGCCAGGCATTACCCGCACCAAAATTATACCCGCCGAAATACTCATCAAACTCAATATAATAAGGCGACATTTCGTTTGGTATAGACTGCACGGGCGCCATTGAACCACCGAGATGATTGGGCAGATGTGCACTATGCCACGGGTGAGTTTCACATTTACTCTTTCCCTCTGCATCTTTAGAACAATAATGAATGGACTGATATTCCGTATTATTTCTTTCTGTGGGGCTAATTCCCGCATTAGGATCAAAAGCGCGCGGCTCGCATGAAATCGCCAGATTGAAAGCCAGCGACTGCTCAGGAATGGTGCCCATTTTACGGTATACAAAATTGCTTTCAGGCGTATCTTTTGGCCTGACGTTAGCCTGAAAATAACTAAACGCACTGCCAATAGTCAGCCATTCTGGCGTATCTTGCTGGTCGCGATAGTGGTTAGGTATAAGTTCAGGCGGCTCACAAAATGGGCCGTTGAACTCGTGCTGGGTGAGTAAAATTACCGCATAAGAACAGCCTAATATATCTTCCATCCGAAATAGCCGTGGATGTCGTTGCTTTTCTGCCTGCCAGAAAACATAAAGGTCTGGATCTTTGGGTGGGGTGCAGGATTCAAAATTCTCAAACACATCCAATATTTCTTCTGTACAGGGTGTTCCGCCATCGTTGTGCTCGGGCGCAACAGCAAAGAAAGATAACGCGACAATTTCTGGCCCATAAATCCGATAATCTTCCGGCAACAGCAGGGTAAATCCATGATTCAATGGGAAACCATTATTTGGATCCAGCGGCCACTGTTCGGGCGTTATGCCTGGCGGTAGGCCAAAGCACCAACCTTGTTGGCGCGGCATATTTTCGTGGATAGGGTAGGGGAGAAGAGTGAGATCATAGGCTTGCATAGTGTTAGTCCTTTACAACGCTAGCAGGAAAGAGAGCCATAACGCCGTTTATGTTATGGGGAATGATGAGATCTTTATCCTAAAATCAGTTACCGAATAGAATTATTTATTTTTTTATTAAAATTATTTATATGCTATTAGCATTATAAATTTTATCTAATAACAATCCCGCGCTATAGTCTCTTTATCAGATAATTAGTTCGGAATGTTCAACGTGTTTTCTTATTATTTTCAAGGCCTTGCACTTGGTGCTGCTATGATTCTGCCGCTTGGCCCGCAAAATGCTTTTGTGATGAATCAGGGCATTCGTCGTCAGTACCACATTATGATTGCTTTGCTCTGCGCGATAAGCGATTTGGTCCTGATTTGCGCCGGGATTTTTGGTGGTAGCGCGTTATTGATGCAGTCACCGTGGTTGCTGGCGCTGGTGACCTGGGGCGGTGTGGCCTTCTTGCTGTGGTATGGCTTTGGTGCTTTTAAAACGGCGATGAGCAGCAATATTGAGCTGGTTAGTGCTGAAGTGATGAAGCAGGGACGTTGGAAAATTATTGCCACTATGCTGGCAGTAACCTGGCTGAATCCGCATGTTTACCTGGATACCTTTGTGGTATTGGGCAGTCTGGGCGGGCAACTTGAGCCAGATCCCAAACGTTGGTTTGCGCTCGGGACGATCAGTGCCTCTTTCCTGTGGTTTTTTGGTCTGGCGTTATTAGCCGCCTGGCTGGCGCCGCGTTTGCGTACCGCCAAAGCGCAGCGCATTATCAATCTCGTGGTGGGCTGCGTTATGTGGATTATCGCCCTACAACTGGCGAAAGAGGGTGTTGCTCATGCACAAGCCTTGTTCAGTTAGGCGCTATCTGATGGAAAAATAAAACAGAGACGCTAAGCTTGCCTCCAGAGGTCCTGAATTTTGGGCAAGTCAATTAACACGGAGAGACTAACGTGAAGTTCAAAGTTATCGCCCTGGCGGCATTGATGGGTTTCAGCGGGATGGCTGTGCAGGCCAATGAACTACCGGATGGTCCGCACATTGTCACTTCAGGAACGGCAAGCGTTGATGCGGTGCCAGATATCGCTATTCTTGCTATTGAAGTTAACGTGACGGCGAAGGATGCCGCTTCTGCCAAGAAGCAGGCGGATGAGCGCGTCGCGCAATATATCTCTTTCCTTGAACTCAATCAGATCGCGAAAAAAGATATCAGTTCCGCGAATTTGCGTACCCAGCCAGACTACGATTACCAGGATGGTAAAAGTATCCTGAAAGGCTATCGTGCCGTGAGAACGGTGGAAGTCACGCTTCGTCAGTTAGACAAACTGAATTCCTTGCTGGATGGCGCGCTGAAGGCCGGACTCAACGAAATTCGTTCTGTGTCGTTGGGCGTGGCACAGCCAGATGCCTATAAAGACAAAGCGCGTAAGGCAGCGATTGATAACGCGATTCATCAGGCTCAGGAGCTGGCGAACGGCTTTAATCGCAAACTGGGGCCGGTATATAGCGTGCGCTACCATGTTTCCAATTATCAGCCCAGCCCAATGGTACGCATGATGAAAGCCGATGCCGCACCGGTTTCCGCCCAGGAAACTTACGAGCAGGCCGCTATTCAGTTTGATGATCAGGTCGATGTGGTCTTCCAGTTAGAACCAGTGGATCAACAACCCGCTAAAACACCTGCCGCACAATAATACTTGTAGCCCGACTCATTTGTCGGGCTAATGTCTTTATCTGATATCGCCTCTTTTTTCTGTAATTTTCTGTAAAACCATGACATAAGCACCTATCTTTGCTTGCGATTTCATTAAGGATTAACTTACTGAAACGGTTAAGCGGACAGGGATGTTTGGAGGAAGCGGCGATGGATATTTTTATTTCGAAAAAGATGCGCAATTTTATTTTATTAGCGCAAACCAATAATATTGCCCGAGCGGCAGAAAAGTTACATATGACTGCTTCGCCGTTCGGCAAAAGTATTGCCGCGCTAGAGGAGCAAATTGGTTATACATTATTTACCCGTAAAGATAATAACATCAGCCTTAATAAAGCCGGGCAGGAGCTTTATCAAAAACTCTTCCCGGTTTACCAACGGCTTTCTGCTATCGATAATGAAATTCATAATTCTGGACGTCGTTCTCGTGAAATTGTGATTGGTATCGATAATACCTATCCGACGATTATTTTTGATCAGTTAATTAGCCTGGGTGATAAGTACGAAGGCGTGACGGCCCAGCCGGTTGAGTTCAGCGAAAATGAGGTTATCGACAATCTCTTCTATCGTCAGCTTGATTTTATTATCTCTCCGCAGCATGTTTCCGCTCGTGTACACGGGTTGGATAATCTAACAATGAGTGAACTGCCGCCGCTGCGACTGGGGTTTCTCGTTTCTCGCCGTTATGAAGAGCGTCAGGAGCAGGAGTTATTACAGGAGTTGCCCTGGTTACAGATGCGCTTTCAAAACCGTGCTAATTATGAAGCGATGATAGATTCGAACATGCGCCCTTGTGGGATCAATCCAACAATTATTTATCGCCCATACAGTTTTATGGCCAAAATCAGCGCCGTTGAGCACGGGCACTTTCTTACGGTGATCCCACATTTTGCATGGCGGCTGGTGAACCCAGCTACGTTGAAATATTTTGATGCACCACATACGCCAATGTATATGCAGGAATACCTTTATTCACTGAAAAATCATCGCTATACCGCCACGCTGCTACAGCAAATTGCTGAAGATCGTGACGGTACGAGCGATTAACCCAGCATTGAGCCCGTTTCGATCAAATTACGATGCAGATCGAAAACGTGGCTAAGATCGTGGTGAATATGCCCGCCGGGTGCATTCTCCAGATAGCGATGCAGATAGTCACGGTACATCGGATGTGCGCAGTTATCGATGATAGTGCGCGCGCGCTGAAGTGGAGAGAGGCCACGCAAGTCGGCGATCCCTTGTTCTGTGATGATCACTTTCACGCTGTGTTCGCTGTGATCAACATGGCTGCACATAGGCACGACGGTTGAGATCTTGCCTTCTTTAGCAATCGACGGTGCCATAAAGATCGACAGATACGCGTTGCGTTCAAAATCACCGCTACCGCCGATACCATTCATTAAATTAACGCCGACTACGTGCGTTGAGTTGGCGTGGCCGTAAATATCAAACTCGAGGCCGACATTCAGAGCGATAACACCAAGGCGGCGGATAATTTCTGGGTTATTGGAAATCTCTTGCGGACGTAACACAATGCGACTGGCGAAGTAATCCATATTGGCGTAAATCTTGCGCAGTGAATCGGCAGAAATTGTCAGACTGGAGGCGCTGGCCCCGGTAATTTTGCCGGTTTCCAGAAGATGAACCACAGACTCCTGTAGCACTTCTGAATACATCATAAACGGAGGAATTTCCGGGTTTTCCCCCAGACGCGCCATTACCGCATTATTGATGTTGCCTACCCCGCTTTGCAGTGGCAGAAATTCCCGCGGAATGCGCCCCTGCGCCATTTCGCGCAACAAGAAGGTGACCACATTGTCGGCGATTTGCTGGCACATGGGATTTTGTTTATCCAGCGAGTTACCTGCATCAGGTAAGTTGGTTTCCACGACGGCGACAATTTTTTTCGGATCGATTTGTACATAACGGGTACCGACGCGATCCATCGCATGGAAGATCGACACGCTATTGCGCCGCGGTGGTGCGCCAGGAGTCACAATATCCGCCAGTTCTGCAACGCGCGGATCGTGATAATGATTGAGTTCAATGATCACTTTCTTTGCGCGCAGCAACCAGGTTGGGGCATTACCGATCCCACTGGTTAACCAGACACGACCATCCGGAGCGAGGGCTGAGGCTTCAATTACCGCAACATCGATGTCGCCGAAAAAGCCGTAGTTGACCATTTGCGCAACTTCGCTCAAATGCAGATCAACAAAACTAACCGATCCCTGATTGATCTTTTTACGTAATCCCGATGATGTCTGGTATGGCGCGCGCCATGAAACGGCGTCAGCTTCAGAGAGTATGTCATCGGCGGCGGCGCTAATCGACGCTCCGGTCAGCAGGCGAATTTGATACGGTTTTTTCGCCTCATGTTGTTCATTGGCGCGACGGGCAATGGCGACAGGAAGAGCCTTGGGCGAACCCGCAGGAGTAAAACCACTGAATGCCACCATATCGTTGTGCTGGATTATTTCCGCCGCTTCATCGGCGGTCATCCTTGTCCGGGTAATATTCATCCTTTGCTCCTTAGTTCGTGGATCATTAATGACCGACGAAATTAGGTTTACGTTTTTCCAGGAAGGCGTTCATACCTTCCTGATAATCTTCGCTGTCATAAACCGCCCGGCGCATCCCTTGAATACGCTCAAATTCATCTGAATTCATGGTGTGCGCTTCACCCAACACGCGCAGCTCTTCCTTGATTACTGCAATGGCTAACGGCGCTTTTTCGGAAATGTGGTGAGCCATTTGTAAGGTGAAATCTTCCAGTTCATCGGCCTCAACAACGTGGTTGAGAATGCCAACAGCCAGCGCGCGTTGAGCGGTGATTGGCGAAGCGGTAAAAATCAGCTCTTTGACAATGTGGAAGCCCGCGTCACGAGTCAGGTTGTGGATCCCCACCAGGTTATACGGTACGCCCAGGTTGACTGGCGTCATTGAGAAGGTAGAAGTACTGGCGGCGATGATCAGATCAGAGCTCATGATCATTTCAAATGCGCCACCCCAGACGCTACCTTCGACCATCGAAATTACCGGTTTGGGGCATTTTTGGATCACGCGGGTAATTTGACGTAGCGGATCATCGTAAGAGAGCGGATCGCGACCTCCTGACGGCAACTCATGAATGTCGTGACCTGCGGAAAAGACTTTGGAACCACTTGGGGCGCGCAGAATGATGCAGCGGATTTCTGGACGATTGAGATCGTTTAATGCCTGAATCAGGTCATCAATAAAGACTTTACTTAACGCATTGAGTTTGCGGGCATAGTTAAACTCAATGACCGCCACTTTGTTGATGATAGCTACATTAACATACTGATAAGACATAAAAATTCCCTTAATTAAAATACTGAGTCTGGATAAAATCACTGAGCTGCCGCAAACCTGTGCGCGGCGAGAGCATATTATTTTTGACCGCTAATAGCGTTTGGCTGTAATAGCGATCGAAATCTTCATTAGTGAACAGGTGGTGCAGCACCTCTTCTTCGGTCTGTTTACGCAGCCATTCCACCGATTGTTGTTGCCGCACCTGTTGTAAACGACCGCTGGTAGTCAGTGCGGTTTTGAAATCGATAATTGCGCGCCATATCTCATCGATACCGCATTTTTCCAGAGCACTACAGGTGAGGACCTGTGGCTGCCATTCGTCATATTTGCGGCGCAGAATATGCAGAGCGCTTTCGTACATATGGCGGGTAATGGCGACATTCGTGTGGTTATCACCATCATCTTTGTTGATGACAATCAGATCTGCCATCTCCATCAAACCCTTTTTAATGCCCTGGAGATCATCGCCGCCACCGGCAATCTGTAGCGAGATAAAGCAGTCCACCATGCGGGCGACTTCCGTTTCTGACTGCCCGACGCCGACGGTTTCAACGATCACCACGTCATAACCCGCCGCTTCACATAACAGCATTAACTCCCGCGCCCGCTGGCTGGCGCCGCCAAGGTGACCAGATGACGGAACCGGGCGAATAAACGCTGCATCGGCACGCGCCAGGTCGGTCATGCGAGTCTTATCCCCAAGGATGCTGCCACCGGTCACTGGGCTGCTGGGATCGACGGCAATCACTGCGACCTTAAGCCCCTGGCGAATCAGTAACATGCCAAAGGCTTCAAGAAAGGTACTTTTTCCTGCTCCTGGCGTGCCGGTAACGCCCAGTCGCAGGGCGTTACCACAAAACGGCATGATGGCATCAAGCAGTTGAGTACTGAGTGCCTGATGGCGAGGGTGACGGCTCTCAACCAGCGTCATGGCCTGAGCGAGCGTGGCTCGCTCACCCAGACGTAGGCGTCGAATGCTGTCTGCCAGCGTGGCTTCGTTAATCATGATGTTGGCTAATCCGGTTCAGCACATCACGCACGCTGTCAAGCATGGGAGTACCAGGACCGTAAATCGCCGCCACGCCACGCTCTTGCAGGAAGGCATAATCTTGCGGCGGAATAACGCCACCGGCGACCACGCAAATATCTTCGCGCCCCCATTTTTTCAGGGCTTCAACCAGTTCCGGGATCAGCGTTTTATGTCCTGCTGCAAGCGAGGATGCGCCCACCACATGAACGTCGTTTTCCACTGCCAGGCGGGCGATCTCTTCCGGCGTGGAGAACATGGGACTCAAATCAACGTCGAAACCAAGATCGGAATAGGCGCTGGCAATGACTTTCGCTCCGCGATCGTGTCCATCTTGTCCCATTTTGGCGATCAGAATGCGCGGGCGACGACCATTGTCGGCAAGGAACAGCTCGGTTTGCGCAACAATTGCATCAAACTCGAAGGCTGATTTTTCCGACTGATGATAGCTTTGCGCAATGACGCCGGTAACACACTGGCTCGGTACCAGATAACGGTCAAAAGCGGCTTCCAGCGCATCGGATATTTCACCCAGCGTCGCGCGAACGCGAGCTGCATTAACAGCGGCAGCCAGCAGGTTTTCATTATGCTGTGCAGCGTGAGTCAGAGCGTTCAATGCGGCGGTTACGGCGGCATCATCACGGGTGGCGCGAATGCGTTCCAGCGAAGCAATTTGCTCGTTACGCACCATCACGTTGTCGATTTCAAGGACATCAGTTTCATCTTCGTGATCCAGTTTGTACTTGTTGACGCCGACGATCACGCGTTTGCCCTGGTCGATCAACGACTGTTCACGAGCAGACGCTTCTTCGATCATCCTTTTTGGCAGACCTGCTTCGATCGCCTTCGCCATGCCTCCGGCTTCGTCGATCTGATCAATGATGGCTCTGGCCTGTTTCACGATCTGATCGGTTAGTGACTCAACGTAATAAGAACCGGCCAGCGGATCGACGGTGCGACAGAGTTCTGACTCTTCCTGAATAATGATCTGGGTGTTACGGGCAATACGAGCCGAAAAATCGGTCGGCAACCCAAGCGCTTCATCAAAGGCATTTGTATGCAGCGACTGGGTTCCGCCAAGGGTAGCTGCCAACGCTTCAATGGTGGTGCGGATAACGTTGTTATACGGATCCTGTTCGGTGAGACTCCAGCCGGAGGTTTGACAGTGGGTGCGTAGCGCCAGCGATTTCGGATCTTTGGCACCAAACCCGCTTACTGCTTCGCTCCAGAGATAGCGTGCGGCACGCAGCATGGCGACGTTCATAAACAGGTCCATGCCGATACCAAAGAAGAACGACAGGCGCGGGGCGAAGTCATCAATTTTTAAGCCAGCAGAGAGAGCTGCTTTGATGTACTCAATCCCATCGGCGAGAGTAAACGCCACCTGTTGCACACAGTTCGCACCGGCTTCGCCCATGTGGTAGCCGCTGATGCTAATGGTATTGAAGCGCGGCATATTGCCGGAACACCAGGCGATAATGTCAGCGATAATGCGCATGGAAGGTTTCGGTGGGTAAATATAGGTATTGCGGCAGAGGTACTCTTTGAGGATATCGTTCTGAATTGTACCCGTCAGTTTATCGGGGGGAACGCCTTGCTCTTCTGCCGCCACGATATAAAAGGCCAGCACTGGCAGGACTGCGCCGTTCATGGTCATCGAAACCGACATTTTATCCAGCGGGATTTGGTCGAAGAGCACCTTCATATCTTCTACGGTGTCGATAGCGACGCCCGCTTTGCCAACATCGCCCGCCACGCGCGGGTTATCGGAGTCGTAGCCACGGTGGGTGGCAAGGTCAAACGCCACGGAAAGACCTTTTTGCCCGGCAGCCAGGTTACGGCGATAAAAAGCGTTGGACTCTTTGGCTGTCGAGAAACCGGCATACTGACGGATGGTCCACGGTTGGGCGGTATACATGGTGGCGCGGGGACCACGAACATAGGGCGGCAAGCCAGGAAGGGTACCGGTCACTTCCAGATTGTCGAGATCGGCTTCGGTATACAGTGGCTTGATGGCGATCCCTTCCGCCGTTTGCTGAACCAGTGAGTCGACGTTTTTCTCCCGACGGCTCAACTCCTTGTTGGCAAGCTGTTGCCACTCTTGCACGTTTGACATTATTTGCTCCATAAAACGCAATAAAAATGAGGGTGTTTGCGCTTACGGTGAGCTTTTTATACGGGTTTGTCGCCAGCAAAAAAAATGGAATGGGGCGTCGTTTTTTGCCGTGTGAGATTTGTCTGTTTTGTGACGTTATTCAAAGAATAAAAAAGAAAAAAAGAAAAACGCCTGATATGTGCTACCAGGCGTTAACTGATTGATTAATCCTGACGAAGCACTTTGTGACCATAGTCGAGCAAAGCATCAGTGACTTTACGCATCATGCGGCTTTCTGGGGCAAAGCGATGCCAGTAGAGCATTCGCCGTTGGAATAGCCCGGGCGTCAGATCAATCAACTCTCCGCTGGCCAATTCTTTTTCAATTTGCAGGTGTGGGATCATACAGCAGGTTGTACCCTGGCGAGCGAGCTGCACGAAGGCTTCGGACGAGTTAACGATATGGCACGGTACGCTACCTGGCGGCAGATCGAAGTTTTGCTGCAAAAATGCCTGGTGCATATCGTCAAGATGGTCAAACGCGACTACCGGTGCTTTGAGCAGCGCAGAACGGCTTACTCCGTTGGGGAAGTATTTCTCGGCAAATGGTTTGGAGCTGACGAACAGATAGTCGAGCGCGCCAAGTTTATCGACCAGGCAACTAGGCAGCGCCTGATGTTGAATACTCACCGCGCCGACCACTTCACCTCGGCGCAGACGCTCCTGGGTGCGAGTTTCATCTTCTACCTGTAAGTTCAGACGAATAGGCGAATCAGCCAGTACAGGAGCCAGTGCCGGAAGCAACCAGGTTGCCAGACTGTCGGCGTTGACTGCCAGCGAGAGCAGTAGTGGGGTGGAACCGGTTTGTTCATCGCCCAGCCACTCTTCTTCCAGCAGCTCGACCTGGCGAAGCAGTGCCAGTAATTTTTGCCCTTGTTCTGTCGGGCGCGGGGGAACTGTTCGCACCAACAGCGGCTGCCCGAACATATTTTCCAGTTGCTTAATGCGCTGTGAGACGGCTGATTGCGTAATGCACAACTTTTGTGCCGCGCGCTCAAATCCTCGTTCACGTATCACCGCATCCAGTGCCTGTAATGTCCTGTAGTCCGGGCGTTTCATTTCTATAACCTGCTCCTCAAATATTCTCATGCCGAACTATGACATAATTTTGCTTTGGTTACAGAGTATTTAACGCATACAAAAGCGGTCATAGTGGACATTTTGGTTGGCAATACCGTGCTTTCTAAACCTTTGTGAAGTACCTGGGCCGTGTGTTGTAAAGGTTGGTTTATCGGCCAATAATCCCATTGCGTCTGCGCGGGAGAACGGAGAGTTGGTGCAACGGTTTATGCAGTGGAGCTGAATATCAGGCCCCTTGTCTATCTTTTTCCTGAAGAGCAACATTGCCCGTTATTTTATGGATGAGTTAACCACGCGGCTTGCCAACGGGGTCTGAATCGCTTTTTTTGTATATAATGCGAGTGAAATTTCATACCACAGGCGAAACGATCATGACGCAGGATGAATTGAAAAAAGCAGTAGGATGGGCGGCACTTCAGTATGTTCAGCCCGGCACCATTGTTGGTGTAGGTACAGGTTCCACCGCCGCACACTTTATTGACGCGCTCGGTACAATGAAAGGCCAGATTGAAGGGGCCGTTTCCAGTTCAGATGCTTCCACTGAAAAACTGAAAAGCCTCGGCATTCACGTTTTTGATCTCAACGAAGTCGACAGCCTTGGCATCTACGTTGATGGCGCAGATGAAATCAACGGCCACATGCAAATGATCAAAGGCGGCGGCGCGGCGCTGACCCGTGAAAAAATCATTGCTTCGGTTGCGGAAAAATTTATCTGTATTGCAGACGCTTCCAAGCAGGTTGATATTCTGGGCAAATTCCCGCTGCCAGTAGAAGTTATCCCGATGGCACGTAGTGCAGTGGCGCGCCAGCTGGTGAAACTGGGCGGTCGTCCGGAATACCGTCAGGGTGTGGTGACCGATAATGGCAACGTGATCCTCGACGTCCACGGCATGGAAATCCTTGACCCGATCGCGATGGAAAACGCTATAAATGCGATTCCTGGCGTGGTGACCGTTGGCTTGTTTGCTAACCGTGGCGCGGACGTTGCGCTGATTGGCACACCTGACGGTGTCAAAACCATTGTGAAATGATCTGACGGGGGAACCTCCCCCGTTAAAAAAATTCTCTTCGTTAAATTTGGTGACATGTGTCACGTTTTTACTTGGCTATTGCTGATTGCTCTAAATAAATCCTCTAAACCAGCATATTCATCCAAGAAATACCTTTGCGTGATATTTCCTCAACATCGCGACGCAAACGTTCATATTGCCGCAATATTATTTTTTGATATGTTGAAAGGCGGACGCAAATCCGCACACAACATTTCAAAGACAGGATTGGGTAAATGGCAAAGGTATCGCTGGAGAAAGACAAGATTAAGTTTCTGCTGGTAGAAGGCGTGCATCAAAAGGCGCTCGAAAGCCTTCGCGCGGCAGGTTACACCAACATCGAATTTCACAAAGGCGCGCTGGATGATGAACAATTAAAAGAATCCATCCGCGATGCCCACTTCATCGGCTTGCGATCCCGTACCCATCTGACCGAAGACGTGATCAACGCTGCTGAAAAACTGGTCGCTATTGGCTGTTTCTGTATTGGGACCAACCAGGTTGATTTGAATGCTGCGGCAAAACGCGGGATCCCGGTATTTAATGCCCCGTTTTCAAATACGCGTTCCGTTGCTGAGCTGGTGATTGGCGAACTTCTGCTGCTATTACGCGGAGTGCCGGAAGCCAACGCCAAAGCGCACCGTGGCGTATGGAACAAGCTGGCCGCAGGCTCTTTTGAAGCGCGCGGCAAAAAGCTGGGCATTATTGGTTATGGTCATATTGGTACGCAACTGGGCATTCTGGCGGAATCGCTGGGGATGTATGTTTACTTCTATGATATTGAAAACAAACTGCCGTTGGGCAACGCCACTCAGGTGCAACATCTTTCCGACCTGCTGAATATGAGCGATGTAGTGAGTCTGCATGTGCCAGAGAATGCGTCTACCAAAAATATGATGGGCGCGAAAGAGATCTCGCTGATGAAGCCGGGCTCGCTACTGATTAACGCTTCGCGCGGAACGGTGGTTGATATTCCGGCGCTGTGTGACGCGCTGGCGAGCAAACATCTGGCAGGGGCCGCAATCGACGTGTTCCCGACGGAACCGGCGACTAACAGCGATCCGTTTACCTCTCCGCTGTGCGAATTCGACAACGTCCTTCTGACGCCACACATTGGCGGTTCGACTCAGGAAGCGCAGGAGAATATCGGCCTGGAAGTTGCGGGCAAATTAATCAAGTACTCTGACAATGGCTCCACACTCTCTGCGGTGAACTTCCCGGAAGTCTCGCTGCCGCTGCATGGTGGACGCCGTCTGATGCACATTCACGAAAACCGCCCGGGCGTGCTGACTGCGCTGAACAAAATATTTGCCGAGCAGGGCGTCAACATCGCCGCACAATATCTGCAAACTTCTGCCCAGATGGGTTACGTCGTTATTGATATTGAAGCTGACGAAGACGTTGCTGAAAAAGCGTTACAGGCCATGAAAGCTATTCCGGGTACTGTTCGCGCCCGTCTGCTGTACTAATTTTCCTTCTCTGACAATCAACGGGCAGGTCACTGACTTGCCCGTTTTTTTATCCCTTTTACCGCGCTAATTACGGCATTTGCATCGCTGTGTAATCGCCTTTGCGAGCCTGCTCGAAGAAATAAATTAAAGCCAGATCAATGCGTTGTGTTTATTCAAAGAGGATTTACGATGACGGGGCAGCACAGGGCTGTAACGGTAAAGCCCTCACCGAAGCGAGGGCTTAAAGGAGAAGGGTTATGATGCGACTTGTCATCATACTGATTGTACTGTTACTCATAAGTTTCGGAGCTTATTAACAGTCAGTCTCAGGGGAGGAGCAATCCTCCCTTACCCTTACTCACTAAATTAGGTCAAAGAATCAACGATGTCAATCAGGGCGATGCAGGTGTGTCGCCCTGAACTGATTTTTTGTTCAGTAAACCACATTCAAAATTTTATAAGTCGTATTTCGTTCGTCAGCATATTATTCATATTATGAATGTGTCTGAGATTTCATATTCGTAAATATGTGATTTCAATCGTGCCTTTCATCACAATGATGCACAACGAGGTGCCGAAAATTTGTGATCAAATAATCTTGTGATTTTAGGTGGTGAATTTATTATCCAGTTATTAAGAGCTGACGGGGTATTATTATGAAGGTAATTAATCAGAGTTCGACAAATATCATAAAGTTTACAGAGGAGTTGGTTTTTTTGAATCAACAATTCGCCGATTCTGATGATTTCTTTCTAAAAGCAAGCGAAAAATTCCTGGCTGCGAATTTGGTAACGAGCAACTTTCCTCATCGCATTGCTTTGCGTGAGAGCGAATATCCTACCGGGTTGGTATTGAATCCATTTTCAATTGCGATACCTCATACTGATACTGAGTTTGTAAAAGAACCGTTTATCGCTTTTTATCAACTTGCAGATCAGATGTGTTGGAATGAAATGGGCGCAGATGAAAATAAGATAAAAGTAAAGTTTATTATATTGTTAGGTCTTGTAGATACTTCCAGTCATATTGATTTTCTGCAAAATCTGATCACCTTATTTTCAACTGAAAATCATGCTTATTGGTTAAGCGAAACCCAAAGTAGCCATGATGCTACTAATTACCTTAATAAGTATATTTAATTAAACTATAAGGAATCATCATGAAAAAGATTGTCGTGGCCTGTGGCAGTGGCGTTGCAACGTCTCAAACAGTAGCAAGTAAAGTAGGACGCTTGTTAAAAGAAAAAGGATTTGAAGATATTAGAATTGAGGTAGTCGATCTAAAATCGCTGGATAGCCATCTGCGTGATTCGGTGGCTTATGTGGCGATTACAAAAATAGATAAAGAGTATCCTGTACCTGTTATAAATGGTATTGCATTTCTAACAGGGATAGGTATGGAACAAGAATTACAAAAAATTATTAATCTTTGCCAATAGATAATAATCCCATCTACAAGGAATCAATATTATGGATTTTCTTGCGCAAATTATTAATTACATCCTGAACTTGGGCGCACCGGTTTTTGTGCCATTTATCATGTTGTTGGCTGGGCTATGTGTGAAAATGCGTTTTAAAGAAGCCAGTTCAGCTGCAATAACACTTGGTGTAGCTTTTGTGGGCATGAGCATGCTCATTGGCTTTATGGTTGGGGCAATCGGCGTTGCTGCTGAAGCAATGATGAAGCGAACAGGGATTGAACTTAGCATCATTGATGGTGGCTGGACCACTATGGCGAATATTTCCTGGGCCTGGCCTTATGCTTTTTTAATGTTTCCATTGCAGATTGGTATTAATATCGTGATGCTGGTACTGAAAAAGACCGATACTTTCAATGCCGATCTATGGAATGTCTGGGGGAAAATATTTACCGCATTTATTGTCGTGGGATCGGTAACACCACTGTTTGGCTCAACATGGGCATTGGTGATGGCATTTATTATTTCCTCTTTGCAAATAATCCTCGAACTGAAGTCTGGTGACCTGCACCAGTATCGCATTGAAAAAATGACAGGGATCCCGGGAATTACCTGTACGCACAGGATGATGTTTCTCGGTGCCATTTACTATCCTTTTGATGTACTGCTACGTAAAATTCCTTTACTGAATAAACCAATGGATGCTGCGGCTCTACGTAAGAAAGTTGGGATCTTTGCTGAAAACCATGTTATTGGATTTATCCTTGGGATACTGTTTGGCATAGTAGCTGGTTACGATGTAGCGAAAACACTGATGTTAGGAATACAGGCGGCTACAGCGTTACATCTATTTCCCGTCATTTCTAAGTTTTTTATGCAGGCATTATCACCACTCTCTGAAGCTATTAGCGATTACATGAATAAGCGATTTTCAGGACGCAAGCTCTTTGTCGGTATTGACTGGCCATTTCTTGGCGGTGCGAGTGAAATTTGGTTCGTTATCATTGTTGCGATTCCTCTCACCTTGTTCTGGGCTATAGTTTTACCGGGTAATAAAATCCTGCCTTTTGCTGGCATTATCAATATAGTATTAGTGGTTCCTGCATATCTATTAACGCAAGGTAACACTTTACGCATGGTCATCCTTAGTTTTATTGGTATTCCGTTCTTTTTATTTGTAGGGACTGAATTTGCACCCATAATTACTGAATTAGGTAACGCGACCAAAGCGATCGATATTCCCCCTGGTGAGCTTATTTCTAATAGCAGTATTGATGCACCTGTATTTACATATTCTTTTTCTCATCTATTTCAATTTATGCAAGGGAATTTTGTTCCATTAGTGATGGCGATAATCTGGAGTATTTGTTTTTACTTTTATTGTCGAGAGTTATCACAGGACTCAAAACGTGTAGAGTGAAAATCCTGATTCTCAATGCTAATAATAAAGAGGTTACTACTATGATTGATAACCGTATTTATGCTGTGCTGAATGCCATAGTACGTGAACCTCTTATTACCAGTGGAGAGTTGTGTAAGAAATTTGAATTAACCAGGAAACAACTCAGCTATACATTACATAAACTAAATGACTATCTGGCGACGAAAGAACTTTTGCCTGTTTCTCGCCAGCGCCACGGTGGCTTCAGTGTTGATACGAATGTATTATCGCTTTTTTACAGCGATGTTGAATATCAGCTTAACGAGCGTTATGTTTATAGTGAAAAAGAAAGACATTATATTATATTGTTTTTACTATTGTGCCGTAGCGAAAAAATCAAACTTTTTCACTTCACTCAAACATTACATGTAAGCCAGAATACTATTCTTAATGATATTAAGAAAGTTAATTCAATAACTGATCGCTATGATGTTCAGATCGTTTACGAAAGGAAACAAGGTTATTTTATTGAAGGCAGTGAAATCCAAAAAAGATATCTATTACTGGAAGTCGTGACTTATTGTCTATCGAGTCCATTTTTTGAGGACTTCACTGCGGAGACAACTAAAAATATTGAACAGCACCGGAAAGTTTTTGCTGATGCGCTGACCTTAATTGAGCGAGAATTCAAAATATTTCTGACTGATGAGAAAGTTCAGCAACTTACTTTATACATGAGTCTGGTCACTCTAAGAATTAGTGCTGGAAAAATTCTCCATGTGTTGCCAGAACATATTCATGAAGTCTGCCGGACACGTGAATTTTTAATTATTGGTGGTATTTTAAACAAAGCAGGTATTAACCAGGTTTCAGAACAATTATTTTTGACAGCGATAATCCGTAGTGCAAACATTCAGACTATTTCAGATCGTTATTTTAATCTGGAGCCATTGTTGTTAGAAGGGATAGTGGCTGTTGTCAATAACTTTGAAAAATTATGCTGCATTGCCTTTCGTGACAAAGATGAGTTGATTAATAAAATTTATCAACACTGGAAGCCAGCTTATTATCGCATTATTTATAACTTTACTTATGATTCTGGGGTTTATGAATTAATTGCTCAGGAGTTTAACTATCTTCATCAGCTTGTCATTCGTTCGATTAGTCCGCTGGAGAGTTTGCTTCAGCAAGCACTACCGGAAGAGGAAGTTGCCTCATTGACGGTCATATTGGGGGGATGGCTAACTCGTGAGGGATTACTGTACAAGGTTAAAGTGAAAAAGTCTGGAGTTGTGGTGAGTTCGGGTAATGCCACTGTTTCTACATGGATTTTCTTAACGTTACAGTCGCTACTGCCGGAAATCTACTTTCAGGATATCTTGTCATTTCGTGAGTATGAAAAATATACCAAAGAGCATGACGTTATTTTTAGCACCAGTCTTTTTTCTACCCATCGCCCTTTACTACTGATTAATTTACCTTTTGATAATGGACAAAAAAATACGCTGCGCAGTCAGACTCTTTCGTTATTGGGATATCAGGATAATGAATCTGTGCAGGTTGAGAATGTCCTGGCAATTATTGAACGGTATGGCACTATCCAACAACGAAAAGATCTTCGAACAGCTCTGGAAGATTACCTCTACAGCCATTCAAGACCTGTTAGTAATTTAGTGACATCCCATCCTTTACCCTCTTTGGCCAGCTTGTTGCAGAAAGATTTTATCACTCTTGAGATGGATATCCCGGAGACATGGCAAGAAGTGATTCATCTGGCCGCGTCGCCATTACTGAAAAATAATGTAATCGAGCCATGTTATATATCTGCGATTATAAATAAAATAATGAACGAGCGGCCCTATATTATGTTAGAGGAAGGTGTGGTAATTGCTCATGCCGGAGTAGATGAGGGCGTTAATAAAATTGGTTTTTCATTGTGTCGGTTGCCGCATCCGGTGCTGATAAATGATTATATATATGCAGACATTATCATTACTTGTGCAACCCATAATACGCAAGGTCATTTGAAAGCTCTATCACAGTTAAATAATTATCTTGAAGAGTGCAATGGTGCAAAATTCATCCGTGACTCGGTAGATAAAGAAGAGATCGTACGTGCGTTACAGTATTATTCGTAATCAACAAAAGGAACGTTATTATGTTAGAAATATTAAAGCAGCAAGTTGTAGAAATGGCAAAAACAACCCAACTATGGGGGATGTGTAAACACAAAGCCGGGAATACTAGTGTCCGCGACCCCGAAACGGGACTTATTTGTGTTACACCGACCACTGTTGATAAAAATGAATTAACTGTTCGGGATATCGTTGTACTTTCTCCACAGGGTGATATTGTCGAAAACCTATCCGGACTCCGACCCACCAGTGAATGTATGATGCACCTACAGGCTT
Organism: Escherichia sp. E3659; assembly: GCF_005781135.1. Lineage (NCBI taxonomy): Bacteria > Pseudomonadati > Pseudomonadota > Gammaproteobacteria > Enterobacterales > Enterobacteriaceae > Escherichia > Escherichia sp. E3659. The sequence goes on from NZ_VATQ01000001.1 coordinate 37,029, forward strand.
ACAGGACACGGCCGGATATCCACGCTGTTTGTCATACGCACTCGCGCTTTGCTTCAATTTTCGCAGCACTGGAAAAAAGTATTCCGGCGGTTATTTATGAATGTGCAATATTGAATCTGCAACAGGGGATTGTACCCGTTGCACCATTTGCACTACCTGGTACTCAAGAACTGGCATTAAGTATTATTGAGCCCCTGCAACAATCTGATGCCATTTTATTGGGGCGTCATGGCGCGATGACCGTTGATGTATCGTCTTATGATGCTGTTTTAAAATCAGCCTATCTGGAAGAACTGGCTGAAATTTATTATCACATGCTACTGGTAAATGGGTTGCAGGAACCGAAAGTATTTAGCGGCGAGGATCTTGCACGCTGGTCGTACCCACAGGTGATTAGATGAACCATTATTAATTACAAGGAAATAAGGTGGTTTATGATTAAGGAAATAGTGTGGGTGACAAACAAAACAGGGCTTCATGCTCGACCAGCGAGTGTGCTGGCTAAAGCTGTAAAACAATTTCGCTGTGTCATCACTTTAAATTATAAGGATAAAGCCATAAACCCACATAGTGCCATGGCCTTATTGACGGCAGGCATTAAAGCTAATACCCAAATTGAATTGGTTTGTGATGGTGTAGATGAAAAACAAGCAATTTTGGAATTGAAAAGATTATTTGCAATAGGGTTTGGGCATGATTAAGGAAAAGGTTGATTAATGCATTGATAACACAGTATCCGTTTAATAAGGAAGCTATTGTGATAAATAGAAACGTATTTAATCCTATTGCCTATTTTGGTAGTGGGGCGATAAAACATATTATAGATGAAGTACAAACACGAAAATTATCTAAAGCATTTATTGTAACTGATTCACAGATTGTTCGGTGCGGCGTAAGTGAAAAAATAACCCGCTTATTAGAACAAAATAATCTGGCTTACATAGTATTTGATGGTGTTGAAGCTAACCCAACAATTGAAAATGTGCGGGCTGGCGTCAGCGCTTTTGAGTGCAGCGATGCGGATTATTTGATTGCGGTAGGGGGCGGATCGTCAATAGATACCGCTAAAGCAATCGGAATCATTATTGCTAATCCTGACTTTACCGATGTGCGTTCACTGGAGGGTGCAGCAGCTACAGATAACCCTGCCATACCGACCATTGCGGTACCAACTACGGCAGGCACAGCGGCAGAAGTGACCATTAACTATGTCATCACTGATGTAGAAAATAGGCGCAAATTTGTTTGTTACGATCCTCATGCCGTGCCGGTGGTTTCAATTATTGATGCAGACATGATGTCTTCTATGCCTCCATCATTAAAAGCGGCGACCGGGATTGATGCCCTCACGCATGCGATTGAAGGTTACATCACTCTCGGGGCGTGGACATTAACTGATATGTTCCATATACAAGCGATTGAGCTCATCGCTGCTTCGCTAAGGGCTTCCGTGGCAGGAGATGCACAGGCAAGCGAAGATATGGCGCTGGGGCAGTATATTGCCGGAATGGGATTTTCAAATGTTGGTTTGGGACTGGTGCACGGCATGGCGCATCCCTTAAGTGCATTTTACGGCGCGCCTCACGGCCTGGCGAATGCTGTTCTGCTCCCGCATATCATGGAATGGAATGCGGAATTTACCGAGGGAAAATATCGCAGTATTGCGGCAGCGTTTGATATACCGCAAGCGTATACCATGCCGTTATCCGAAGCGCGTAGCGAGGCGGTGGACGCAGTTCGAAGGCTTAATAAGGATATCGGCATACCATCACGCTTACGTGACATTGGAATGAAAGAAGAGGATGCGATGGCTTTAGCGACGGCTGCTCTGGCTGACATCTGTACTGGAGGCAATCCTCGGCCTGTAACCTTGACGGATATCCTGCAGCTTTATCGCCGACTGTATTAATTACGCACTGGGAGTGCCTTGCCCTCACCACTCCCAGATTTTCGATGGCGTAACCACCGCAGGCAGCGGGACGTCCCATTCTTCTACGGGGAGTTTTTCCACCAACTGGCAATCATGGGCATAACCTACTGGCTGCATGTTGTAGTGCTGCCAGTTTTGCAATGTCCGATCATAAAATCCACCGCCCATTCCGAGGCGTTGACCGAACTCATCAAAGGCGACCAGCGGCGTTATCAGGACGTCTAATCGGGAAAGGGGTAGCACGTCACGCACGTCCAGTTTTGGCTCGTGGATCTTCAACCTGTTCATCACCAGTTCACTCTTAGGATGGTAATTCAGGAACAGTAAATTACCGGCACTAAAGGGATGTAAAACTGGAAGATACACGCGCTTACCTGCGCGCCAGAGTTGCTCTATGAGCGGCTGGGTGTCGAGTTCGCCATCAAAAGAGAGAAATACAGCGACCGTATGCGCCATCACAACAGGGGGATAACTCATCATCCGCATGGCAGCCAGCTGGCCCATTTCGCGTTGTTGCTCCGGCGTTAACGCACGACGACGCTGCCGAATCATTTTACGGATTTCTTGTCGGGATAATGTCAGTGGGAGTTCTGGTAGTTGTGTCATGGCTGGTGCCAGATAAGAAGGGAATCTCCGAGATGCCGCCGCAGGCTGTAACCCTTGAACCCTTGGTTCAAGGTGAATGTGTCGTCGCAGTTTTAAGGCTTCTCGGACGGACCGAGCATGCTCACCAACCACGGAGCGCCACATTCTTGTGGTATGAAATATCGGCTCAGGGGACTGGCCCGCTTGCGAACATCTCAGAGAAATTTTGTCTTCACGGTTACTCTACCACAGTAAACCGGAAAGTGTCATTCAAAGTTTTGGTTCGTTTTTTCGGTGATGCGACCTTGTTCAAGTAACGCTTGTTCTATGGTCTGTTGCAGCATCCGAATACGCTGTTCCATACTTGCCGCGTAGTCACGAGTCTTCGCTTTTTCTTGCGCTAACTCATAGCTGATATTCAATGCGGCAATGAAGACCAACTGTTCAGTATTTGTGACTCTAGTGCGTTCTTTCAGATCTTGCAACCGTTGGTTCAGATCGTCCGCAGCCTGATTCAACGCATCCCTTTGGTCAGGCGGGCAGTTCACACGCAGTGAACGGCCAAAAATTTGGATATCGACGGGTTGTGCAGACATGCCACCTTCCTGCTGATTGACTGCGCTGCCTTCGCCTTCAGACCTTTGGTCTGCGAAGGGGCGAAACTATAGCTACCCTGGTGCAATGAGACAAGCCCTTTTCTGGTCCACCAGGGTCCAAAGTGATAGCATATCATGAATCTTCCTCCCTTTGATGCCGAATGCTTATGTCAATACAGAACGAAATGCCTGGTTACAATGAAATGAACCAGTATCTGAACCAACAAGGGACAGGTCTGACCCCTGCTGAGATGCATGGTTTAATCAGTGGGATGATTTGTGGCGGTAATGATGACAGCTCCTGGCTGCCGCTGCTTCACGACCTGACGAACGAAGGTATGGCTTTCGGGCATGAACTTGCCCAGGCATTGCGCAAAATGCACTCTGCCACCAGTGATGCCTTGCAAGATGACGGCTTCCTTTTTCAGCTTTATCTGCCTGATGGCGATGACGTTAGCGTTTTCGATCGCGCTGATGCGTTGGCAGGCTGGGTAAATCACTTCCTGCTCGGTCTTGGCGTCACTCAGCCGAAGCTGGATAAAGTGACCGGTGAAACTGGCGAAGCCATTGACGATCTGCGTAACATCGCGCAACTGGGCTACGACGAAGACGAAGATCAAGAAGAGCTGGAAATGTCGCTTGAAGAGATCATCGAGTACGTCCGTGTTGCCGCGCTGTTATGCCACGACACCTTTACTCATCCGCAACCGACCGCACCAGAAGTACAAAAACCAACTCTACACTAAAAACAAAAAACGTAAGGAGAGTGTTATGAGTGAGATATCTCAGCAGGAATTTCAGCGCCGCCGTCAGGCCCTGGTGGAGCAAATGCAACCCGGCAGCGCCGCGCTGATTTTTGCGGCACCAGAAGTGACCCGTAGCGCCGACAGCGAATACCCCTATCGTCAGAACAGCGACTTCTGGTACTTCACCGGCTTTAATGAACCGGAAGCGGTGCTGGTGCTGATTAAAAGCGATGACACTCATAACCACAGCGTTTTGTTTAACCGCGTGCGCGACCTGACGGCGGAGATCTGGTTTGGCCGTCGTTTAGGTCAGGAGGCCGCGCCAGAGAAACTGGGCGTTGATCGCGCTCTGGCGTTCAGCGAAATCAATCAGCAACTTTATCAACTACTTAATGGTCTGGATGTGGTTTACCACGCCCAGGGCGAATATGCATATGCTGATGAAATCGTGAATAGTGCGCTGGAAAAACTGCGTAAAGGCTCGCGGCAAAATCTCACCGCGCCAGCAACGATGATCGACTGGCGTCCCATTGTTCATGAAATGCGCCTGTTCAAATCGCCGGAAGAGATTGCCGTACTTCGCCGCGCGGGTGAAATCACCGCACTGGCGCATACCCGGGCGATGGAAAAATGCCGTCCGGGGATGTTCGAGTACCATCTGGAAGGCGAAATTCACCACGAATTCAACCGCCACGGTGCGCGCTATCCTTCCTATAACACCATTGTCGGCAGCGGTGAAAACGGCTGCATTTTGCATTACACCGAAAACGAGAGTGAACTGCGCGACGGCGACCTGGTGTTGATTGATGCTGGTTGTGAATATAAAGGTTACGCGGGCGATATCACCCGTACCTTCCCGGTCAACGGCAAATTCACCCAGGCCCAGCGCGAAATCTACGACATTGTGCTGGAATCTCTCGAAACCAGCCTGCGTCTGTATCGTCCGGGAACCTCCATTCAGGAAGTCACCGGGGAAGTTGTGCGTATCATGGTTAGCGGCCTGGTAAAACTCGGCATCCTGAAAGGTGATGTTGATGAACTGATCGCTCAGAACGCCCATCGTCCTTTCTTTATGCATGGCCTTAGTCACTGGTTAGGACTGGATGTCCATGATGTGGGCGTTTATGGCCAGGAGCGCTCGCGCATTCTTGAACCGGGTATGGTGCTGACCGTAGAGCCTGGTCTGTATATTGCGCCGGATGCGGATGTACCAGAACAATATCGTGGGATCGGCATTCGTATTGAAGACGACATTGTGATTACCGAAAACGGCAACGAAAACCTCACCGCCAGCGTGGTGAAAAAGCCGGAAGAAATTGAAGCGTTGATGGCAGCTGCGAGAAAGCAATGAGCGTAATCATCGTCGGTGGCGGCATGGCGGGCGCGACGCTGGCGCTGGCTATTTCCCGGTTAAGTCACGGGGCGCTGCCGGTACATTTGATTGAAGCGACCGCGCCAGAGTCACATGCTCATCCGGGCTTTGATGGGCGAGCGATTGCGCTGGCGGCGGGTACCTGCCAGCAACTGGCGCGCATTGGCGTCTGGCAATCTCTGGCGGATTGCGCAACCGCCATCACCACCGTGCATGTCAGCGATCGCGGTCATGCCGGATTCGTCACCCTCGCCGCAGAAGATTACCAACTGGCGGCGCTGGGGCAGGTTGTCGAATTGCATAATGTCGGGCAGCGGCTGTTTTCGCTGTTGCGCAAAGCGCCTGGCGTAACGCTGCATTGCCCGGATCGCATTGCTAATGTTGTTCGTACCCCAGCTAACGTTGAAGTGACGCTGGAGAGTGGCGAGACGTTGACGGGCCGCGTGCTGGTAGCCGCTGATGGCACCCATTCAGCGTTAGCCACCGCGTGCGGCGTTGACTGGCAGCAGGAGCCCTACGAACAACTGGCTGTGATTGCGAACGTTGCGACTTCCGTTGCGCACGAAGGACGTGCGTTTGAACGCTTCACGAAACATGGCCCGCTGGCGATGTTGCCGATGTCTGACGGACGCTGTTCGCTGGTCTGGTGTCATCCACTGGAACGGCGCGAAGAAGTGTTGGCGTGGAGCGACGAGAAGTTTTGCCGTGAACTCCAGTCTGCTTTTGGCTGGCGACTGGGGCAAATTACCCACGCCGGTAAACGCAGTGCTTATCCGCTGGCGTTAACCCGCGCCGCCAGACCGATTACCCATCGCACCGTGCTGGTGGGCAATGCGGCGCAAACCCTGCACCCGATTGCCGGGCAAGGATTTAACCTCGGTATGCGTGATGTCATGAGCCTTGCGGAAACCCTGACTCAGGCGCAGGAGCGCGCAGAAGACATTGGTGATTACGGCGTATTATGCCGTTATCAGCAGCGTCGGCAGAGCGATCGCGAAGCAACCATCGGCGTCACGGACAGTCTGGTACATCTTTTTGCCAACCGTTGGGCGCCGTTGGTTGTCGGACGCAACATCGGGCTGATGACGATGGAATTATTCACCCCGGCACGCGATGTGCTGGCACAACGCACCCTCGGTTGGGTGGCGCGTTGAAGGCGGTTTTAAGGAATAAACAATGCAAAGTGTTGATGTAGCCATTGTTGGCGGCGGCATGGTGGGGCTGGCGGTTGCCTGCGGCTTACAGGGGAGCGGCTTACGCGTTGCCGTACTGGAGCAGCGCGTACCGGAACCTCTGGCGGCAGATGCACCACCACAACTGCGCGTTTCGGCTATCAATGCCGCCAGCGAAAAATTACTCACCCGTCTTGGCGTCTGGCAGGACATTCTCTCTCGCCGAGTCAGCTGTTATCACGGTATGGAAGTGTGGGATAAAGACAGTTTTGGTCACATCTCGTTTGACGATCAAAGCATGGGCTATAGCCATCTTGGGCATATCGTTGAAAACTCAGTGATTCATTACTCGCTGTGGAACAAAGCACAGCAGTCATCAGATATCACCCTGCTGGCCCCCGCAGAATTACAGCAGGTCGCCTGGGGGGAAAACGAAACCTTCCTGACGTTGAAAGATGGCAGCATGTTAACGGCGCGTCTGGTGATTGGTGCGGATGGCGCTAATTCCTGGTTGCGCAACAAAGCCGATATTCCGCTGACTTTCTGGGATTATCAGCATCACGCGCTGGTGGCGACCATTCGCACGGAAGAACCGCATGATGCGGTGGCGCGGCAGGTTTTCCATGGCGAAGGCATTCTGGCCTTTTTACCGCTTAGCGATCCGCATCTTTGCTCGATTGTCTGGTCACTGTCGCCAGAGGAAGCGCAGCGGATGCAGCAGGCAGGGGAAGATGAATTTAATCGCGCGTTAAATATCGCTTTTGATAATCGCCTGGGCTTATGCAGGGTTGAGAGCGCGCGTCAGGTGTTCCCGCTGACGGGGCGTTATGCGCGCCAGTTTGCCGCGCACCGTCTGGCGCTGGTGGGCGACGCCGCGCATACCATTCACCCGCTGGCGGGGCAGGGGGTAAATCTCGGCTTTATGGATGCTGCAGAGCTGATTGCTGAACTGAAACGGTTGCATCGTCAGGGTAAAGACATCGGGCAGTACATTTACCTGCGCCGCTATGAGCGTAGTCGCAAGCACAGCGCGGCGCTGATGCTGGCTGGTATGCAGGGATTTCGCGATCTGTTTTCCGGTACCAATCCGGCGAAAAAACTGCTGCGCGATATTGGTCTGAAACTGGCCGATACGCTTCCTGGCGTTAAACCACAACTTATCCGCCAGGCAATGGGATTAAACGATTTGCCTGAATGGCTGCGTTAAAAATTTCTCCTCTTTTGTTTATTTGATACCCATCACACTTTCATCTCCCGGTTTTTCGCCGGGAGATTTTCCTCATTTGAAATAAACTAATTTCACCCGCAATTTCGCATTATATTTTCTAATGTCGTTAATTTTTGATTTAGTGATTTTTGACAATTTTTTAGTTCTTAATATCGCTTTATTCAAAACTGTTTTATTAATTCGTTATGTTTGTTTGCTGGTATCGTGGTATTTGGTTTTTTGTCCTGCTGTCATTTTTGCGGTTTTTAACCATAAGCTAATGTGATGATCAATTTTTCCTTATGGTTAACCGTCTGTTTCGGTGGTAAGTTCAGGGAAAAGAGAACGATTGCGTTGGGGACCGGGAGTGGCTCCAGTGCTGGGTTTCGTGGTGACAATTTCACCACGAAAAGTTGTCAGCCCCGCTTATTCAATGAGGACAAGATGGCACAACAGACTCCTTTGTACGAACAACACACGCTTTGCGGCGCTCGCATGGTGGATTTCCACGGCTGGATGATGCCGCTGCATTACGGTTCGCAAATCGACGAACATCATGCGGTACGTACCGATGCCGGAATGTTTGATGTGTCGCATATGACCATCGTCGATCTCCGCGGCAGCCGCACCCGGGAGTTTCTGCGTTATCTGCTGGCGAACGATGTGGCGAAGCTCACCAAAAGCGGCAAAGCCCTTTACTCGGGGATGTTGAATGCCTCTGGCGGTGTGATAGATGACCTCATCGTCTACTACTTCACTGAAGATTTCTTCCGCCTCGTTGTTAACTCCGCCACCCGCGAAAAAGACCTCTCCTGGATTACCCAACACGCTGAACCTTTCGGCATCGAAATTACCGTTCGTGATGACCTTTCCATGATTGCCGTACAAGGGCCGAATGCGCAGGCAAAAGCTGCCACACTGTTTAATGACGCCCAGCGTCAGGCGGTGGAAGGGATGAAACTGTTCTTTGGCGTGCAGGCGGGCGATCTGTTTATTGCCACCACCGGTTACACCGGTGAAGCGGGTTATGAAATTGCGCTGCCCAACGAAAAAGCGGCCGATTTCTGGCGCGCGCTGGTGGAAGCGGGCGTTAAGCCATGCGGCCTGGGCGCGCGTGACACGCTGCGTCTGGAAGCGGGCATGAATTTGTATAGTCAGGAGATGGACGAAACCATTTCTCCTTTAGCCGCCAACATGGGCTGGACCATCGCCTGGGAACCGGCAGATCGTGACTTTATCGGCCGTGAAGCTCTGGAAGTGCAGCGTGAGCATGGCACAGAAAAATTAGTTGGTCTGGTGATGACCGAAAAAGGCGTGCTGCGTAATGAACTGCCGGTACGTTTTACCGATGCGCAGGGCAACCAGCATGAAGGCATTATCACCAGCGGTACTTTCTCACCGACGCTGGGTTACAGCATCGCGCTGGCGCGCGTGCCGGAAGGTATTGGTGAAACAGCGATTGTGCAAATTCGCAACCGTGAAATGCCGGTTAAAGTGACGAAACCTGTTTTTGTGCGTAACGGCAAAGCCGTCGCGTGATTACTTTTTTGGAGATTGATTGATGAGCAACGTACCAGCAGAACTGAAATACAGCAAAGAACACGAATGGCTGCGTAAAGAAGCTGACGGCACTTACACCGTTGGCATCACCGAACACGCTCAGGAGTTGTTGGGCGATATGGTGTTTGTTGACCTGCCGGAAGTCGGCGCAACGGTTAGCGCGGGCGATGACTGCGCGGTTGCCGAATCAGTAAAAGCGGCGTCAGACATTTATGCGCCAGTAAGCGGTGAAATCGTGGCGGTAAACGACGCACTGAGCGATTCCCCGGAACTGGTGAACAGCGAACCGTATGCAGGCGGCTGGATCTTTAAAATCAAAGCCAGCGACGAAAGCGAACTGGAATCACTGCTGGATGCGACCGCATACGAAGCATTGTTAGAAGACGAGTAACGGCTTTAATCCTCTTCTGCGGGAGAGGATCAGGGTGAGGGAAATTTACGCCTCACCCTCACTCTCTTCGCAAGGAGAGAGGTTCACAATTCACTGCACGTTTCAGGAACCATCGCTCATGACACAGACGTTAAGCCAGCTTGAAAACAGCGGCGCTTTTATTGAACGCCATATCGGACCGGACGCCGCTCAACAGCAAGAAATGCTGAATGCCGTTGGCGCACAATCGTTAAACGCGCTGACCGGCCAGATTGTGCCGAAAGATATTCAGCTTGCGACTCCGCCGCAGGTTGGCGCACCGGCGACCGAATACGCCGCACTGGCAGAACTCAAGGCTATTGCCAGTCGCAATAAACGCTTCACGTCTTACATCGGCATGGGTTACACCGCCGTGCAGTTACCGCCGGTTATCCTGCGTAACATGCTGGAAAATCCGGGCTGGTATACCGCGTATACTCCGTATCAACCTGAAGTCTCCCAGGGCCGCCTTGAAGCACTGCTCAACTTCCAGCAGGTAACGCTGGATTTAACCGGGCTGGATATGGCATCGGCTTCTCTTCTTGACGAAGCCACCGCTGCCGCCGAAGCAATGGCGATGGCGAAACGCGTCAGCAAACTGAAAAATGCCAACCGCTTCTTCGTTGCTTCTGACGTTCATCCGCAAACGCTGGATGTGGTTCGCACCCGTGCAGAAACCTTTGGTTTTGAAGTGATTGTCGATGACGCGCAAAAAGTGCTCGATCACCAGGAGGTGTTCGGCGTGCTGTTACAGCAGGTCGGTACGACGGGCGAAATCCATGACTACACTGCGCTTATCAGCGAACTGAAATCACGCAAAATTGTGGTCAGCGTCGCCGCCGATATTATGGCGCTGGTGCTGTTAACCGCGCCGGGTAAACAGGGCGCGGATATTGTTTTTGGTTCGGCGCAACGCTTTGGTGTGCCGATGGGCTACGGTGGCCCGCACGCGGCATTCTTTGCGGCGAAAGATGAATACAAACGCTCAATGCCGGGCCGCATTATCGGTGTATCGAAAGATGCAGCTGGCAATACCGCGCTGCGCATGGCGATGCAGACTCGCGAGCAACATATTCGCCGTGAGAAAGCGAACTCCAACATTTGTACTTCCCAGGTACTGCTGGCAAACATCGCCAGCCTGTATGCCGTTTATCACGGTCCGGTTGGCCTGAAACGTATCGCTAACCGCATTCACCGTCTGACCGATATCCTGGCGGCGGGCCTGCAACAAAAAGGCCTGAAGCTGCGCCATGCGCACTATTTCGACACTTTGTGTGTGGAAGTGGCCGACAAAGCGGGCGTACTGGCGCGTGCCGAAGCGGCTGAAATCAACCTGCGTAGCGATATTCTGAACGCGGTGGGGATCACCCTTGATGAAACAACCACGCGCGAAAACGTGATGCAGCTTTTCAGCGTGCTGTTGGGCGATAACCACGGGCTGGAGATCGACACGCTGGACAAAGACGTGGCTCACGACAGTCGCTCTATTCAGGCTGCGATGCTGCGTGATGACGAAATCCTGACCCATCCGGTGTTTAATCGCTACCACAGCGAAACCGAAATGATGCGCTATATGCACTCGCTGGAGCGTAAAGATCTGGCGCTGAATCAGGCGATGATCCCGCTGGGTTCCTGCACCATGAAACTGAACGCCGCCGCCGAGATGATCCCGATCACCTGGCCGGAATTTGCCGAACTGCACCCGTTCTGCCCGCCAGAACAGGCTGAAGGTTATCAGCAGATGATCGCGCAGCTGGCTGACTGGCTGGTGAAACTGACCGGTTACGACGCCGTTTGTATGCAGCCGAACTCTGGCGCACAGGGCGAATACGCGGGCCTGCTGGCGATTCGTCATTATCATGAAAGCCGCAACGAAGGGCATCGCGATATCTGCCTGATCCCGGCCTCTGCTCACGGCACTAACCCGGCTTCCGCGCATATGGCAGGAATGCAGGTGGTGGTTGTGGCGTGTGATAAAAACGGCAACATCGATCTGACTGATCTGCGCGCGAAAGCCGAACAGGCGGGCGATAACCTCTCCTGCATCATGGTGACTTATCCTTCCACCCACGGCGTGTATGAAGAAACGATCCGTGAAGTGTGTGAAGTCGTGCATCAGTTCGGCGGTCAGGTTTACCTTGATGGTGCGAACATGAACGCTCAGGTTGGCATCACCTCGCCGGGCTTTATTGGCGCGGACGTTTCACACCTTAACCTGCATAAAACTTTCTGCATTCCGCATGGCGGTGGTGGTCCGGGTATGGGACCGATCGGTGTGAAAGCGCATCTGGCTCCGTTTGTACCGGGTCATAGCGTGGTGCAAATCGAAGGCATGTTAACCCGTCAGGGCGCGGTTTCTGCGGCACCGTTCGGTAGCGCCTCTATCCTGCCAATCAGCTGGATGTACATCCGCATGATGGGCGCAGAAGGGCTGAAAAAAGCAAGCCAGGTGGCAATTCTTAACGCCAACTATATTGCCAGCCGCCTGCAGGATGCCTTCCCGGTGCTGTATACCGGTCGCGACGGTCGCGTGGCGCACGAATGTATTCTCGATATTCGCCCGCTGAAAGAAGAAACCGGCATCAGCGAGCTGGATATTGCCAAGCGCCTGATCGACTACGGTTTCCACGCGCCGACCATGTCGTTCCCGGTGGCGGGTACGCTGATGGTTGAACCGACTGAATCTGAAAGCAAAGTGGAACTGGATCGCTTTATCGACGCGATGCTGGCTATCCGCGCAGAAATTGACCAGGTGAAAGCCGGTGTCTGGCCGCTGGAAGATAACCCGCTGGTGAACGCGCCGCACATTCAGAGCGAACTGGTCGCCGAGTGGGCGCATCCGTACAGCCGTGAAGTTGCAGTATTCCCGGCAGGTGTGGCAGACAAATACTGGCCGACCGTGAAACGTCTGGATGATGTTTACGGCGACCGTCACCTGTTCTGCTCCTGCGTACCGATTAGCGAATACCAGTAATTTACTGATTCGACTATCTTCTAAAGGCGCTTCGGCGCCTTTGACACTGATGTCAAACTCAACATTGCCTGATGCACTTCGTTTATCAGGCCTACATAGTCTGTGCAATGTATTGAATTTGCACGATCTTGTAGGCAGGATAAGGCGTTCACGCCGCATCCGGCATAATAAAAGTACTTTGTCATCAATAATTTGAAAGGCGCTTTGGCGCCTTTATTTTTTGGGAAAAACAAATGGCTATAGCACTTGTGACCGGTGGCAGTCGCGGCATCGGGCGGGCAACTGCATTACTGTTGGCGCAAGAAGGGTATACGGTTGCGGTTAATTATCTGCAAAACCTCCACGCAGCTCAGGAAGTGGTGAACTTAATAACGCAAGCCGGTGGCAAGGCATTTGCACTCCAGGCGGATATCAGCGACGAAAACCAGGTCGTCGCGATGTTTACAGCAATCGATCAGCACGATGAACCGCTAGCCGCGCTGGTCAATAACGCCGGGATCTTGTTTACCCAGTGCACCGTAGAAAACCTTACCGCAGAGCGAATCAACCGGGTACTTTCTACCAACGTGACGGGATATTTTCTCTGCTGCCGCGAGGCGGTAAAACGCATGGCGTTTAAAAATGGTGGCAGTGGCGGCGCTATCGTCAATGTCTCTTCGGTAGCCTCACGGTTGGGTTCGCCGGGGGAATATGTTGATTACGCGGCATCGAAAGGGGCGATTGATACGTTAACCACCGGACTATCGCTGGAAGTTGCCGCGCAGGGGATCCGCGTTAACGGCGTGCGGCCAGGGTTTATTTATACCGAAATGCACGCCAGCGGCGGTGAACCCGGACGCGTAGATCGCGTCAAGTCGAACATCCCCATGCAACGCGGTGGACAGGCGGAGGAGGTCGCGCAGGCCATCGTCTGGCTGTTAAGTGATAAAGCCTCTTATGTCACGGGAAGTTTTATCGATTTGGCGGGTGGAAAATAAAACAGGAAAGTTATCTGACCGGATGCAACGAGTATTGCATCCGGTACTTCATCGACTTAAAGCTTCTCGCCGTTGCTGGCAATCACTTCTTTGTACCAGTTAAAGCTCTTCTTACGTGAACGCGACATATCGCCAGTACCGTCGTCATGTTTATTCACATAGATAAAGCCGTAGCGTTTGCTGTACTGCCCGGTGGTGAACGACACGCAGTCGATGCAGCCCCACGGCGTGTAGCCCATCAGATCTACGCCATCGTAAGTGACCGCTTTTTTCATCTCTTCGATATGGGCGCGCAGGTAATCAATGCGGTAGTCGTCGTTGATGCTGCCATCTTCTTCCACTTTGTCGTAAGCGCCAAAACCGTTTTCGACAATAAACAGCGGCTTCTGGTAACGCTCATACAATTCGCATAGCGCGTAACGCAGACCCACAGGATCAATCTGCCAGCCCCAGTCAGATGCTTTAACATACGGGTTTGGTACGCTGCCTTCAAAACCAGAGATGGCATCGCCGGTGCCGCCTTCGGCCTTCACTGCGTTGGTCATGTAATAGCTGAAACCAAGATAATCGCAGGTGCCTTCGCGCAGCACATCCAGATCGCCGTCTTCCATTTTGATGTTAAATCCGCGACGCTCCCACTCGTTCAAAACATAGGACGGGTAATAGCCACGCAACTGCACATCGGTAAAGACGTAGCGTTCACGCATCGACTCCTGGGCAAACATCACATCGTCCGGGTTACAGGAGTAAGGATAGAGCGGCACCATCGCCAGCATACAGCCGACTTTCATCTCCGGGTTAATGCGACGCGCAGCTTTCACCGCCAGGGCGCTGGCGACAAACTGGTGATGCAGCACCTGATACATCGTCTCTTCCGGGTTTTCATGCTCGGTATACACCACGCCAGAGCAGCAGTAACCGAACAGCGGCGCACGCCAGTTACGCTGGTTGTTAATTTCGTTGAAGGTCATCCAGTATTTGACTTTATGCTTATAGCGTTCAAATACCACTTCCGCGAAACGGACAAAGAAATCAACCACTTTACGGTTGGTCCAGCTACCGTATTGCTGCACCAGATGCAGCGGCATTTCAAAGTGGGAGAGGGTGATCACCGGTTCGATGTTGTATTTCAGCAGTTCATCGAACATATCATCGTAGAACTTCAGCCCTTCTTCGTTTGGCTGAGCTTCATCGCCTTTTGGAAAAATGCGTGTCCAGGCGATGGAAGTCCGAAAACATTTGAAGCCCATTTCGGCAAATAGTTTGATGTCTTCCTTGTAGTGACCATAAAAATCAACGGATTCATGGTTCGGATAGTATTTGCCCGGCAAGATTTCTTTGGTGATTTCGCGCGGCACGCCGTGTGCGCCACCAGTCAGTACGTCACAAATACTCGGCCCTTTGCCGCCTTTGTTCCAGCCGCCTTCGACCTGATGAGCGGCTACTGCGCCGCCCCATAAGAAATCTTTCGGTAAGGTGAGTTTTTTCACTATCATAGGCTCCAAATGAGTCAATTCTTACAGGAAATAGTACCATGCAGCCAAACGACATCACTTTTTTTCAACGTTTCCAGGATGACATTCTGGCTGGGCGTAAAACCATCACTATTCGCGACGAGTCTGAATCGCACTTTAAATCGGGCGATGTGCTTCGCGTCGGGCGCTTTGAAGATAACGGCTATTTTTGCACCATTGAAGTTGCCGCAACTTCAACCGTAACGCTGGATACTCTCACAGAAAAACATGCACAACAGGAAAATATGACTCTGGCTGAACTGAAAACGGTCATTACCGATATCTATCCCGGTCAGACACAGTTTTATGTGATTGAATTTAAATGCCTTTAAATTGAACTCACGCCTGTTAGTTGAAATTTCACATTTAATTTCATGATTTTTCGGAGATTATTCTCAAATCAGAATTTATTTTAGCTAACAGGTGTTCACTGGAACTATTCTCAGTTACGCTGGAGAAGTGTTCACGTGCGTGTACGTTTCTCCGGAGTAAGTTATGGTTCAGAAGCCTCTCATCAAGCAGGGATATTCGCTGGCAGAGGAAATTGCCAACAGCATCAGTCACGGCATTGGGCTGGTGTTTGGTATCGTTGGGCTGGTGTTGCTACTGGTTCAGGCGGTGGATCTTAATGCCAGCGCCACGGCGATAACCAGTTACAGCCTTTATGGCGGCAGTATGATCCTGCTGTTCCTCGCTTCGACGCTTTATCACGCCATTCCTCATCAACGGGCAAAAATGTGGCTGAAGAAATTTGACCATTGCGCCATTTATTTGTTGATTGCCGGAACTTACACGCCGTTTTTACTGGTGGGGCTGGATTCTCCGCTAGCGCGCGGGTTGATGATTGTTATCTGGAGCCTGGCTCTGCTGGGGATTCTGTTCAAACTGACCATCGCGCACCGATTCAAAATTTTATCTCTGGTGACTTATCTGGCGATGGGCTGGCTGTCGCTGGTGGTAATTTATGAAATGGCAGTTAAGCTCGCGGCGGGCAGCGTTACCTTACTGGCGGTAGGCGGCGTGGTTTATTCGCTCGGGGTGATTTTCTACGTCTGCAAACGCATTCCCTACAACCACGCCATCTGGCACGGCTTCGTGCTCGGCGGCAGTGTGTGCCATTTCCTGGCGATCTATTTGTATATTGGACAGCCGTAATGGCTGTGCCTTTGTCGGCCTGAAAAGACACACAAGTGTCGCATCAGGCATCGGAGCGCAACTGCCGGATGCGGCGTGAACGCCTTATCCGGCCTACGGGCCGCTTCCCACTTGTGAAAAAGGCACCAAGTTAAAGGCTTGATAAGACACGCCAGCGTCGCATCAGGCATCGGAGTACAACTGCCGGATGCGGCGTGAACGCCTTATCCGGCCTACGGGCCGCTTCCCACTTGTGAAAAAGGCACCAAGTTGAAGGCCTGATAAGACGCACCAGCGTCGCATCAGGCATCGGAGCGCAACTGCCGGATGCGGCGTGAACGCCTTATCCGGCCTACGGGCCGCTTCCCACTTGTGAAAAAGGCACCAAGTTGAAGGCCTGATAAGACACACCAGTGTCGCTTCAGGCAATAGATGCCCGAAGCGATACAGCGATTTACTCTTCCAGCGAATACGGCAGCGGCTCAATACGCAATGTATTCGCATCGTCACGAACGCGGAAGATGCTGTCCGGTTCCATATCGTTATTCATGACGACCTGAACCACGACCTGACCATCTTCCAGTTTTACCGCAGCCAGCACCGTACCGGTACGACGCCAGTTTTCGCCCATTTTCAGCTCTAAGTCTTCACCAGCTACCGGCAAACGGCTGGCACTACCTGTCAGCAACCAGAGCGCGCGTTTGTTGGCTCCGCGGAACTTAGCTCGCGCCACCATCTCTTGTCCGGTATAGCAGCCTTTCTTAAAACTGATACCGCCGAGCGCCTGAAGGTTAGTTGCCTGCGGGATAAACTGCCCGCTGTTAGCAGCGTCAATAACCGGGAAACCCGCTTCAATGTTTAATGCCAGCCACTGTTGGCTATTGTTCAGTTCCGCTTCACCGCGCAGTTTATCGGTCAAAGTATTAGCGGTAGCTTCATCGGTTACGATCAGAAAACGTTCTGCCGGATGTTCAAACCATAGCAGTGTGGTCGCACCTTCTCTGACTACCTGTTTTTCCTTCGAAGGCATTTCGCTGAAGAGGTTTTCCAGCGCGGCGCGTGCCTGAAAACCGGCAACACCGAGCAGCACGCGTTCATCGTCCGGCACGATGGTCACTTTAGAAAACACCGCATATTTTTTCAGTTCAGTCAGTTGCGAATCACGCACGCTGCGGCGTTCAATCCACGCAAAGCCGTCGCCATCGCGGAACAGGCGTAGATTGCTCCACATTTTACCTTTGGCGTCGCAATGGGCGGCGAGCAAATGCTGGTCTTCTGTCATCTGGCTGACGTCTGCTGTCACCTGACCCTGCATATATTTTTCGCTGTCCGCGCCAGTAATGGTGGCAAGCGCCCAGTCATCAAGCGTCATCAGCGTCAGTGGTAAACGGGCAGAAGCCGTAGGCTGACGGGGAGGAAAAGGTGTAAAAGCCATAATGGAGTCCTGTGTAACAAACGGCGTATTAATGACTAATGGTAAAAGAGCTATGAGGCAATGCAAGTGCTTTCACTACGCGATCTGTGCCTTCTGATATGCTTTGCGAGGCGACATCCAAAAAAATGAAGCTATTGAATTGTTGCGGATTAATTTCGCGATCGCGATTGTGTTTACCGATATTCCCGCAAAAGAAGTCGAAAAACACGTTACAATAGCCAGGTACTGGATTTTCGTGAGACAGGAAGAAGATGGACATTAACAACAAAGCCCGCATTCATTGGGCATGCCGCCGTGGTATGCGCGAACTCGATATTTCAATCATGCCGTTTTTCGAACATGAGTACGACAGCTTAAGTGACGACGAAAAACGCATCTTTATTCGTCTGCTGGAATGCGACGACCCGGACCTGTTCAACTGGCTGATGAATCACGGTAAACCGGCCGATGCAGAACTGGAAATGATGGTCCGACTCATCCAGACACGGAACCGGGAACGTGGTCCTGTGGCAATCTGATCTGCGCGTCTCTTGGCGCGCACAGTGGCTTTCCTTGCTGATTCATGGGTTGGTTGCCGCTATTATTTTACTCATGCCCTGGCCGCTCAGTTACACCCCGTTATGGATGGTGTTGCTTTCGCTGGTGGTGTTTGATTGCGTTCGCAGCCAGCGGCGTATTAATGCTCGCCAGGGGGAGATTCGCCTGTTGATGGACGGGCGTTTGCGTTGGCAAGGGCAGGAGTGGAGCATCGTCAAAGCGCCGTGGATGATTAAAAGCGGCATGATGCTGCGTTTACGTTCTGACAGCGGTAAACGGCAGCATTTATGGCTGGCAGCTGACAGCATGGACGAAGCCGAATGGCGGGATTTACGGCGAATTTTGTTGCAACAAGAGACGCAAAGGTAAACATGACGGCAACGCTAATGCGCAAAGCCGTCAGTCACATCAGGCGTAATACTCTGCCATTTCGTTAAGGATTTGCTCACACCAGCTCTGAATACGTTCGTCGCTAAGGTCATACTGGTTAGTTTCATCCAGCGCCAGACCCACGAACAGCTGTCCGTCAGCAATCACCGGTTTCGGGCTGGTAAACTCATATCCTTCCGTTGGCCAGTAGCCGACGAACTTCACGCCTTTGGTCGAGAGTTTGTCATGCAGCATGCCGAGCGCATCAAGGAACCACTCGCCGTATCCCAGCTGATCGCCAAGCCCATATAACGCAACAATTTTACCTTCGAGGTTCAGGTCGTCGAGCTGATCCCAGACGGCTTCCCAGTCTTCCTGGATTTCGCCAAAATCCCAGGTCGGGATACCCAGAATGAGCACATCGTACTGCTCCATTAATTTCGGGGAGTCGTCCTTGAGGTTATGTAAGGTCACCAGTTCTGGGCCGATAATATCGCGGATTTTTTCCGCCGCCATTTCGGTGTAACAGGTGCTGGAACCGTAAAAAAGACCCATATTCATAACGTAAGCTTCTCGATTCTGCTGTGGCTTTTGCGGCTAGTGTATCAGAATCGCTTTAGTCACGGCACAATAAGGCATAATGGATCAAACGAGTAACGATAAGGGGCGCAAGTGAAACAAGATCTGGCACGCATCGAGCAGTTTCTGGATGCCCTGTGGCTGGAAAAAAATCTCGCCGAAAATACGTTGAACGCATACCGTCGCGATCTGTCAATGATGGTGGAGTGGTTGCATCATCGTGGGCTGACGCTGGCAACGGCACAAAGTGACGATTTGCAGGCATTACTGGCAGAACGGCTGGAGGGCGGGTATAAAGCCACCAGTTCAGCGCGTTTGCTGAGTGCAGTGCGCCGATTGTTCCAGTATCTTTATCGCGAAAAATTTCGTGAAGACGATCCCAGTGCGCATTTGGCTTCGCCGAAATTGCCCCAGCGTTTGCCGAAAGATTTAAGCGAAGCGCAGGTTGAAAGATTATTACAGGCACCTTTAGTCGATCAGCCTCTGGAGCTTCGCGATAAAGCGATGCTCGAAGTGCTGTATGCTACCGGGCTGCGTGTCTCGGAACTGGTTGGGCTGACAATGAGCGACATTAGTCTGCGCCAGGGCGTGGTACGGGTCATTGGTAAAGGCAACAAAGAGCGTCTTGTGCCGTTAGGTGAAGAGGCGGTCTACTGGCTGGAAAACTATCTGGAACACGGGCGACCATGGCTATTGAACGGTGTGTCGATTGACGTGCTGTTTCCCAGCCAGCGCGCTCAGCAGATGACGCGCCAGACCTTTTGGCACCGCATTAAACATTATGCCGTGCTGGCGGGTATCGATAGCGAAAAGCTGTCACCGCATGTGTTGCGTCATGCCTTTGCCACTCATTTGTTAAATCATGGTGCGGACTTACGCGTGGTGCAGATGTTGTTGGGCCATAGCGATCTCTCCACCACGCAAATTTATACGCATGTCGCTACCGAGCGTCTGCGGCAACTTCATCAACAGCATCACCCACGGGCGTGATGTCTGAAAAGAACGGGAAGATTTATGAAGAAAGGTTTTATGTTGTTTACTTTGTTGGCGGCGTTTTCAGGCTTTGTTCAGGCGGATGACGCGGCAATTCAACAAACGTTAGCCAAAATGGGCATCAAAAGCAGCGATATTCAGCCCGCGCCCGTGGCTGGCATGAAGACAGTTCTGACTAACAGCGGTGTGTTGTACATCACCGATGATGGTAAACATATCATTCAGGGGCCAATGTATGACGTTAGTGGCACGGCTCCGGTCAATGTCACCAATAAGATGCTGTTAAAGCAACTTAACGCGCTTGAAAAAGATATGATTGTTTATAAAGCGCCGCAGGAAAAACACGTCATCACCGTGTTCACCGATATTACTTGTGGCTACTGCCACAAGCTGCATGAGCAGATGGCAGACTACAACGCGCTGGGGATCACCGTGCGTTATCTCGCTTTCCCGCGCCAGGGGTTGGAGAGCCAGGCTGAGCAACAAATGAAAGCCATCTGGTGTGCGAAAGATAAAAACAAAGCGTTTGATGATGTGATGGCGGGTAAAAGCGTCGCGCCAGCCAGTTGCGACGTGGATATTGCCAACCATTACGCGCTTGGCGTCCAGCTTGGCGTCAGTGGTACTCCGGCGATTGTGCTGAGCAACGGTACTCTGGTGCCGGGCTACCAGCCGCCGAAAGACATGAAAGAATTCCTCGACGAACACCAGAAAATGACCAGCGGTAAATAATTCGCGTGAAACAACAGATAAAACTTCGTCGCCGTGAAATCGATGAAACGGCAGACCTGCCTGCTGATCTGCCGCCCTTGCTGCGTCGTTTATACGCCAGCCGGGGCGTGCGTAGCGCGCAGGAACTGGAACGCGGTGTTAAAGGGATGCTGCCCTGGCAGCAACTGAGCGGCGTCGAAAAGGCCGTTGAGATCCTTTACAACGCTTTTCGCGAAGGAACGCGGATAATTGTGGTCGGAGATTTCGACGCCGATGGCGCCACCAGTACCGCCCTTAGCGTGCTGGCGATGCGTTCGCTTGGCTGCGCCAACATCGACTTCCTGGTGCCGAACCGTTTTGAAGACGGTTATGGCTTAAGTCCGGAAGTGGTTGAGCAAGCGCATGCCCGTGGTGCGCAGTTGATTGTGACGGTGGATAACGGCATTTCCTCTCACGCGGGCGTTGAACACGCTCACACGCTGGGCATTCCGGTTATTGTTACCGATCACCATTTGCCGGGCGATACGTTACCCGCGGCGGAAGCCATTATTAACCCTAACTTGCGTGACTGTGGCTTTCCATCGAAGTCACTGGCAGGCGTAGGCGTCGCATTTTATCTGATGCTGGCGCTGCGCACCTTTTTGCGCGATCAGGGCTGGTTTGATGACCGTGGCATTGCAATCCCTAATCTGGCGGAATTGCTGGATCTGGTGGCGCTCGGGACGGTGGCGGACGTGGTGCCGCTGGATGCGAATAACCGTATCCTGACCTGGCAGGGCATGAGCCGAATCCGCGCCGGGAAGTGCCGCCCAGGGATTAAAGCTCTGCTGGAAGTGGCAAACCGCGATCCGCAAAAACTCGCCGCCAGCGATTTAGGTTTTGCGCTGGGGCCACGTCTCAATGCTGCAGGGCGACTGGATGATATGTCCGTCGGTGTGGCGCTGTTGCTGTGCGACAACATCGGCGAAGCGCGTGTGCTGGCAAATGAACTCGATGCGCTAAACCAGACGCGCAAAGAGATTGAACAGGGAATGCAGGTTGAGGCGCTGACTCTGTGCGAGAAACTGGAGCGAAGTCGCGACACGCTGCCTGGCGGGCTGGCAATGTATCATCCTGAATGGCATCAGGGGGTTGTCGGTATTCTGGCTTCGCGGATTAAAGAGCGTTTTCACCGTCCGGTTATTGCGTTTGCGCCAGCGGGAGACGGTACGTTAAAAGGTTCTGGACGCTCCATTCAGGGGCTGCATATGCGCGATGCGCTGGAGCGCTTAGACACGCTCTATCCGGGCATGATGCTCAAGTTTGGCGGCCATGCGATGGCGGCAGGCCTGTCGCTGGAAGAGGATAAATTCGAACTTTTTCAGCAACGCTTTGGCGAACTGGTTACCGAGTGGCTGGACCCCGCATTATTACAGGGTGAAGTCGTCTCCGACGGCCCGTTAAGCGCTGAAGAGATGACCATGGAAGTGGCGCAGCTGCTGCGTGATGCTGGCCCGTGGGGGCAGATGTTCCCGGAACCACTGTTTGATGGCCATTTCCGCCTGCTGCAACAGCGGTTGGTAGGCGAGCGTCATTTGAAGGTGATGGTCGAACCGGTCGGCGGCGGTCCACTGCTGGATGGTATTGCTTTTAATGTCGATACCGCCCTCTGGCCGGATAACGGCGTGCGCGAAGTGCAACTGGCTTACAAGCTCGATATCAACGAGTTTCGCGGCAACCGCAGCCTACAAATTATCATCGACAATATCTGGCCAATTTAGCGTCATCTTCTCTATAAAAAAGAGCGTGGATTGGGTACAATCCCGCTCTTATCACCGCATTTTGACTAGCTCAATAAAAGAAATCAGACCATGTTTGAAATTAATCCGGTAAATAATCGCATTCAGGACCTCACGGAACGCTCCGACGTTCTTAGGGGGTATCTTTGACTATGACGCCAAGAAAGAGCGTCTGGAAGAAGTAAACGCCGAGCTGGAACAGCCGGATGTCTGGAACGAACCCGAACGCGCACAGGCGCTGGGTAAAGAGCGTTCCTCCCTCGAAGCCGTTGTCGACACCCTCGACCAAATGAAACAGGGGCTGGAAGATGTTTCTGGTCTGCTGGAACTGGCTGTAGAAGCTGACGACGAAGAAACCTTTAACGAAGCCGTTGCTGAACTGGACGCCCTGGAAGAAAAACTGGCGCAGCTCGAATTCCGCCGTATGTTCTCTGGCGAATATGACAGCGCCGACTGCTACCTCGATATTCAGGCGGGGTCTGGCGGTACGGAAGCGCAAGACTGGGCGAGCATGCTTGAGCGTATGTATCTGCGCTGGGCGGAATCGCGCGGTTTCAAAACTGAAATCATCGAAGAGTCGGAAGGTGAAGTGGCGGGTATTAAATCCGTGACAATCAAAATCTCCGGCGATTACGCTTATGGCTGGCTGCGTACAGAAACCGGCGTTCACCGCCTGGTGCGTAAAAGCCCGTTTGACTCCGGCGGTCGCCGCCACACGTCGTTCAGCTCCGCGTTTGTTTATCCGGAAGTTGATGATGATATTGATATCGAAATCAACCCGGCGGATCTGCGCATCGACGTTTATCGCGCGTCCGGCGCGGGCGGTCAGCACGTTAACCGTACCGAATCTGCGGTGCGTATTACCCACATCCCGACCGGGATCGTGACCCAGTGCCAGAACGACCGTTCCCAGCACAAGAACAAAGACCAGGCCATGAAGCAGATGAAAGCGAAGCTTTATGAACTGGAGATGCAGAAGAAAAATGCCGAGAAACAGGCGATGGAAGACACCAAGTCCGACATCGGCTGGGGCAGCCAGATTCGTTCTTATGTCCTTGATGACTCCCGCATTAAAGATCTGCGTACCGGGGTAGAAACCCGCAACACGCAGGCCGTGCTGGACGGCAGCCTGGATCAATTTATCGAAGCAAGTTTGAAAGCAGGGTTATGAGGAACCAACATGTCTGAACAACACGCACAGGGCGCTGACGCGGTAGTCGATCTTAACAATGAACTGAAAACGCGTCGTGAGAAGCTGGCGAACCTGCGCGAGCAGGGGATTGCCTTCCCGAACGATTTCCGTCGCGATCATACCTCTGACCAATTGCACGCAGAATTCGACGGTAAAGAGAACGAAGAACTGGAAGCGCTGAACATCGAAGTTGCCGTTGCTGGCCGCATGATGACCCGCCGTATTATGGGTAAAGCGTCTTTCGTTACCCTGCAGGATGTGGGTGGCCGCATTCAGCTGTACGTTGCCCGTGACGATCTGCCGGAAGGCGTTTACAACGAGCAGTTCAAAAAATGGGACCTCGGCGACATCCTCGGCGCGAAAGGTAAGCTGTTCAAAACCAAAACCGGCGAACTGTCTATCCACTGTACCGAGCTGCGTCTGCTGACCAAAGCACTGCGTCCGCTGCCGGATAAATTCCACGGCTTGCAGGATCAGGAAGCGCGCTATCGTCAGCGTTATTTGGATCTCATCTCTAACGATGAATCCCGTAACACCTTTAAAGTGCGCTCGCAGATCCTCTCTGGTATTCGCCAGTTCATGGTGAACCGCGGCTTTATGGAAGTTGAAACGCCGATGATGCAGGTGATCCCTGGCGGTGCCGCTGCACGTCCGTTTATCACCCATCACAACGCGCTGGATCTCGACATGTACCTGCGTATCGCGCCGGAACTGTACCTCAAGCGTCTGGTGGTCGGTGGCTTCGAGCGTGTATTCGAAATCAACCGTAACTTCCGTAACGAAGGTATTTCCGTACGTCATAACCCAGAGTTCACCATGATGGAACTCTATATGGCTTACGCAGATTACAAAGATCTGATCGAGCTGACCGAATCGCTGTTCCGTACTCTGGCACAGGATATTCTCGGTAAGACGGAAGTGACCTACGGCGACGTGACGCTGGACTTCGGTAAACCGTTCGAAAAACTGACCATGCGTGAAGCGATCAAGAAATATCGCCCGGAAACCGACATGGCGGATCTGGACAACTTCGACTCTGCGAAAGAGATTGCTGAATCTATCGGCATCCACGTTGAGAAGAGCTGGGGTCTGGGTCGTATCGTTACCGAGATCTTCGAAGAAGTGGCAGAAGCACATCTGATTCAGCCGACCTTCATTACTGAATATCCGGCAGAAGTTTCTCCGCTGGCGCGTCGTAACGACGTTAACCCGGAAATCACTGACCGCTTTGAGTTCTTTATCGGTGGTCGTGAAATCGGTAACGGCTTTAGCGAGCTGAACGATGCAGAAGATCAGGCGCAGCGCTTCCTGGATCAGGTTGCCGCGAAAGATGCAGGCGACGACGAAGCAATGTTCTACGACGAAGATTACGTCACCGCACTGGAACATGGTTTGCCGCCGACAGCAGGTCTGGGTATTGGTATCGACCGTATGGTTATGCTGTTCACCAACAGCCATACCATCCGCGACGTTATTCTGTTCCCAGCGATGCGTCCGGTAAAATAAGCATTACGTTATGCTCACAACCCCGGCAAATGTCGGGGTTGTGACTGTTGGCAAATGCAAAATTGCCTGATGCGCTACGCTTATCAGGCCTACATCGCCTCTGCAATATATTGCATTTTCACGACTTTGTAGGCCGGATAAGGCGTTCACGCCGCATCCGGCATAAAACAGCGAGCACATTGTCAGCAATCTGTTACCTTGGCAACCGTCGGAGTTTTTTTATTTAATCTGGGTAAATACAGATAATCGTTTTCTGGCTTCGTGATTTGCCGCCTGCATCACCATCCACGGACTAAATGCCCACGGCGTGGCATCAATACCGTGTAATACATCTGCTAAATCACACCATTGATAATCCATCACTTCATCACCGTTGGGCTGTAACGCGCTGGTAATTCGTGCGGCAAAGACTGGACACATTTCATTTTCGACAATGCCATTCGGGTCAGTGGCGCGATAGTGGAAGTCTGGATAAACCGATTCGGGTGACGTTATTTCCACGCCCAGTTCATAGCGGCAACGGCGGATTACCGCCTCTTCATTGCTTTCGCCCAGTTGCGGATGACCGCACACCGAGTTAGTCCACACGCCTGGCCACGCTTTTTTGCTTAGTGCGCGGCGGGTAACCAGCAGTTGTCCCTTAGCATTAAATAGCCAGCAGGAGAACGCGAGATGTAAGGGGGTGTCTGCCGTGTGTGCGGCATATTTTTCCAGCGTACCCGAGGGGACTCCCTGTGCATTCAGTAAAATGACGTGTTCCGTTTGCATAATTTCTCACATGTAATTCTAATCACTCGTCATTATAGATAATTGAAGAGTCAAATGATTAACCAAGTGAGTGTTTATCGGCATCCGCCCGTTTTGAACGGATGCTGACAGAGAAAGGTCATTTAAAAAAGCAGCATCATATATTTGAAGCGACTTTCAATAGCCATTGCCACGCAGTCAGAAATGACAGGAATGGAGATCATTAAGAGTAATAACAGACTGAATATAGTGCGTATTAACAGGTTCATATCATTCACCATGCTCATTTTTCTTTAGCTTGCGCATCAAAAGCCACATACGCACTGTTCTGACTTTTAAATCTTTATCAGAGACAGATTCCTTCACCAGATCGGCATGATGCTGATAACCATTGAAAAAGACGTTCAGCACCACCGCACTGATAGTCGCCAACATAATGCCGCTATGTAACAACGGTTGCAGTACCGCCGGTAACTTAGAAAAGAAATCATGAGAAAGCGTCGGGGTCATACCCACGCCAAGGCTAATAGCCACGATATACAGGTTGTAGCGGTTGGTGGTGTAGTTACAGCGCGACAGAATGCGGATCCCCGTCGCCAGCACCATACCGAACATTACTAATCCTGCACCGCCTAGTACAAATTGCGGAATGGAAGCCACCAGCACCGCCATTTTGGGCACCATCCCGAACATGATTAATATAATCCCGGAAGAGATACACACCCAGCGACTGTGAACGCGCGTCACGCTGACCAGGCCAACGTTTTGCGAAAAGGAAGTATGCGGGAAGCTGTTAAACGTGCCGCCAATCATTGTCCCTATGCCATCTACGCGTAGCCCGCGAATAATGTCTTGCGAAGAAAGTTTTCTACCGACAATTTCCCCCAATGCCAGGAACATCCCCATCGACTCAATAAATACGATGATTAACACTGCGGTCATGGTCAGAATGGAAACCGGATCGAAAACTGGCGTACCAAACGACATTGGCGTGACAATGGCGAACCACGAAGCATCATTCAGCCCAGACAGATTCACTTCATTCATCATCCACGACAACAAGAAGCCAAATACAATCCCCAGTAATACGGCGACATTGGACATAAATCCTTTGGCGTAACGGGTGATAAGCAAGATGAAAATTAAGACGGCGAAGGAAATGGTTAAATAAACCGGATTGCCATATTGTGGATTGCCTTTACCGCCAGCAGCCCAGTCAATGCCTACCTGAATAATACTCAGGCCGATAGAGGTAATAACCACACCGGTAACTAACGGTGGGAATAAAGGCATTAAGCGACCAATAAGTGGTGCTAATAGCGTGGTGATAAAACCGGCCGCAATGGTCGCGCCAAAAATCCCCAGCAGACCGATATCCGGGTTCATCCCAATGGCAATCATTGGCGTTACAGCCGCAAAGGTCACCGACATAATCACCGGCAGGCGGATCCCCATAAAGCGGCCGATACCGATACATTGCAATAATGTGACGATACCGCAGCAAAAGAGATCGGAGCTAATCAGCATTGCGATAGCTTCTTTCGAGAGTCCGAGTCTGTCACCAATCATCAGTGGGACGGCGACTGCGCCTGCGTACATAACAAGGACGTGTTGCAGACCGAGTATGATCAGCTTTCCTGGTGATAATATGCGGTCCACCTCATCCGTTGGGCGGTCTTGCCCTGAAGATGAGGAAATTTGAGAATCTATGGCGCTCATCAGTCTTTCTCCTTTCGCTCGCCAGAGTAAAAAGCAACCGTTTACGTTCACTAAAACTCTTTAATGACATGCTCGTGGGATGCCAGTTTTCACAAGGAGGGGACGTTACAAGATGGAAATGCGGGGGCAATCACATAATCGGGATTAAACCGAGAAAATGAGAATAAAAATAGACAATGAAATTATCTTTAATTTTCTCATATTGATATTTCATTAATCATTCTGGCATGTCGCACTCTCGTATTTAATACTTTTTATCCGGATGGCATTTTTTTGAACGGCGATGTTTAAATCTTGAAAACGGCACAGATTGAGGGGCGATAATTTGATATCTCTCACAAAATTATAATTAAAACTGACTCGTTTCCTCATATATGCCCGTTTATTGCATTGCGACATTTGAGAAGACATAACTCATCAAATGAAAGGGATGCAAATGAACAAGTTTATCGCTGCTGATGCTGCGGAATGTATAGGCTGTCATGCCTGTGAAATTGCCTGTGCGGTGGCTCATAATCAAGAAAACTGGCCGCAGAGTCATGGTGATTTTCGACCCCGTATCCACGTTGTTGGGAAAGGTCTGGCTGCAAATCCAGTGGCTTGCCATCATTGCAACAATGCCCCCTGCGTTACGGCTTGCCCGGTAAATGCCCTGACTTTCCAGCCCGATAGCGTGCAACTGGACGAACAAAAATGCATTGGTTGTAAAAGATGCGCAATCGCTTGCCCCTTTGGGGTAATTGAGATGGTCGATGCTGTTGCGCAGAAATGTGACCTTTGTAACCAGCGCAATTCCGGCGCGCAAGCCTGTATTGAAGTCTGCCCAACCCAGGCGTTGCGGCTGATGGATGAGAACGGCTTGCAGCAGATGAAAACGCTGCGACAGCGCAGGACGGCGGAGGGAAAAGCATCGGAAAAACCACAATCATCGCGTCGCGAGGCATTGCTCCCTGTCACTCCACGCAAAGGGGCGGATAAAGTTACAGCAAGCGAGCGGAAGACCCACTTTGGCGAAATTTATTGCGGCCTTGATCAAAAACAAGCGGCGTATGAAAGCGACCGTTGTGTCTATTGCGCAGAAAAAGCCAACTGTAACTGGCATTGCCCGCTGCATAACGCTATCCCTGATTACGTCCGCCTGGTGCAGGAAGGGAAGATTATTGAAGCGGCAGAACACTGCCACCAGACCAGTTCATTACCGGAAATTTGCGGTAGGGTATGTCCGCAGGACCGGCTTTGTGAAGGCGCATGTACTTTAAAAGATCACTCTGGCGCAGTCTCTATCGGTAATCTGGAACGCTATATTACTGATACTGCGCTGGCGATGGGCTGGCGTCCTGATGTCAGCCAGGTTGTTCCCCGCATAGAAAAAGTGGCGGTGATTGGCGCAGGACCCGCGGGACTGGGATGTGCCGACATTCTGGCGAGGGCGGGTGTTCATGTAGATGTCTTTGATCGCCATCCAGAAATTGGCGGTATGCTGACATTTGGCATTCCTCCGTTCAAGCTCGATAAAATGGTATTAAGCCAGCGGCGGGAGATATTCACCGCAATGGGAATCGACTTTCATCTCAACTGTGAAATTGGCCGCGATATCTCTTTCAACGAATTAACGGCGGAATATGATGCTGTTTTCCTCGGCGTGGGGACTTACGGCATGATGCGTGCAGATCTGCCGCATGAAGATGCGCCAGGCGTCATTCAGGCGCTACCGTTCCTGACTGCCCATACCCGCCAGCTTATGGGACTGCCGGAGTCTGAAGAGTATCCGCTGACGGATGTTGAAGGTAAACGCGTCGTGGTTTTGGGTGGCGGCGATACGACAATGGATTGTTTGCGCACTTCCATCCGCCTCAATGCTGCCAGCGTGACCTGCGCGTATCGCCGTGATGAAGTCAGTATGCCCGGTTCGCGGAAAGAGGTAGTCAACGCGCGTGAGGAAGGCGTTGAGTTTCAGTTCAATGTTCAGCCGCAATATATTGCTTGTGACGATGATGGGCGTTTAACTGCGGTGGGCCTGATTCGTACCGCAATGGGAGAGCCGGGACCAGATGGGCGCCGTCGTCCACGTCCGGTGGCGGGCTCTGAGTTTGAACTGCCCGCCGATGTTCTGATTATGGCGTTTGGTTTTCAGGCACATGTAATGCCGTGGTTACAGGGGAGTGGAATAAAACTCGATAAATGGGGACTGATTAAAACCGGTGACGCGGGATATTTCACTACTCAGACGCATCTGAAAAAGGTCTTTGCCGGGGGGGATGCGGTTCATGGTGCGGATCTGGTTGTCACTGCAATGGCGGCAGGACGGCAGGCGGCGCGCGATATGTTAACTATGTTTGATACGAAGGCATCGTGATGAAATCGTTAATTATCGTTAATCCGGCTGACTGTATTGGCTGCCGCACTTGTGAAGTAGCCTGTGTTGTCGCCCATCCGTCAGAGCAGACTTTAAATGCCAGCTTCTTTTTGCCTCGCTTAAAGGTGCAGCGTTTGGATCGAATTAGCGCTCCGGTGATGTGTCACCAGTGCGAAAACGCGCCTTGCGTTGGGGCCTGCCCCGTGCAGGCGCTGACGATGGGTGAGCAGGTGGTGCAGGCAAATTCTGCCCGTTGTATCGGCTGCCAGAGTTGCGTCAGCGCGTGTCCGTTTGGGATGATCACAATTCAAATGTGGCCGGGAAATGTTCGGCCAGAAATCGTGAAATGTGACCTTTGCGAACAGCGGGAAGAGGGACCGGCTTGCGTTGCATCTTGCCCGACGCAGGCGTTGCAGTTGTTAACCGAAGGAGAACTCAGGCGAGTCCGCCAGCAGCGTATTGCTGCCAGCGGCAAGAATCCACTCTGACAAAACTCCGCGCTGTATGGCGCGGAGGTTCTTCTAGATAGCCCAACCACCCGCGTAAAACGCGACCAGGGCGACAGTTATGATGACAGTACCAATATTGAGTTTGTTCCATTCGCGAGCAAAAACACGACCCACTACGAGAGTGACAAAGCCCAGCATAATGCCGGTGACGATATTACAGGTCAGGACGATAAAGACAGCGCAAACCAGGCCCGCCATCGCATCAATAAAGTCATTGAAGTCCAGTTTTGAGACGTTACTTAGCATCAGCAGACCCACGTACATCAGTGCGGGAGCTGTGGCATAACCGGGGATCAGAAACGATAACGGTGATAAAAACAGAATCAACAGGAACAGTAAGCCAACAATAGTCGCTGTCAGACCTGTTTTGCCACCCGCTGCGGTTCCTGCAGCAGATTCGATATAGACCGCCGCAGGCGCAGCACCCACCAGCCCAGAAAATATCGAGCTGACGGAATCGCTGGTCAGGGCTTTACCACCGTTGATTATCTGGTTGTCTTTATCCAGGAGATTCGCCTGACCGGCTACTGCGCGGATGGTGCCGGTGGCATCAAATACGGCGGTCATCACCAGTGCCAGTACACTCGGGAGAACTGTTGGCTGGAGTGCACCCATAATGTCGAGGCTGAAAATTAGCGACTTACCATCTTCTCCAGTCAGGCTCGGCATCGCCACCAGACCGTGGTATTTCACCGCGGGATCAAAGATTAAGCCGATTATCGAGATGGCGATAATTACCAGTAAGATCCCTCCTGGTACGCGGCACTTCTCCAGACCAAAAATTACCGCTAATCCCAGCAAGCTCATCATCACAGGGAAAGAGGTAAATGCCCCGAGTGCTACCGGTAAACCTTCAATCGGGTTTTTGATAACCATACCAACGCCGTTAGCTGCAATCAGCAGCAGGAACAGGCCGATACCAATGCCTGTTCCATGGGCAATACCCATCGGTAAATTGCGTAAGATCCAGGTTCGTATACCGGTTACGGAGATGGCGGTGAAGATGAGGCCCATTAGGAAGACCGCGCCCAGTGCGACAGGAACGCTAATTTGTTGTCCGAGAACCAGACTGAATGCGGTAAATGCCGTCAAGGAGATGGCGCAGCCGATCGCCATTGGCAAATTGGCCCACAGCCCCATTAGCAGCGAACCGAAGCCCGCGACCAGACAAGTAGCAACAAAGACTGCAGCAGGGGGAAAACCAGCTTTGCCCAACATACCGGGAACCACGATTACAGAATAAACCATGGCCAGAAAGGTGGTTAAGCCTGCCAGTACTTCCTGGCGAACGGTACTGCCACGAGCGGTTATTTTAAAATAATTATCCAGCGCGCCCTGTGGCTTTGGTGCGACCGGTGTTTGTAGGATGTCTCCAGACATAATGATGTCCTCACGAGGATGTTAAGGTTTTATTATTAGTTGCGTTCGTACACCAGACGACCATCAACGTAGGTGCGGTAGATCGAACGGTCATCGCCCAACGTCATCATCACGAACAATTTGTCGACTAAAGAAACAGAGTTGTCATAGCGCAGCTGCTGTAGTGGTGTGGCCGTGGGTTCCATCACCACAAAATCAGCCTCTTTGCCGGGTAAAAAGTTGCCGATAAGGTCATCAAGGCCCAGAGATTTCGCGCCACCAAGGGTGGCAAGGTAAAACGCTTCATACGCGGAGAGGCGGTATCCCTGTAACTGCAATACTTTGTAGGCTTCATTCAACGTTTGCAGCATGTTGAAGGTGGTTCCGGCACCAATGTCAGTTCCCATGCCCACTTTGACTTTTTTCTTCCAGGCTTTTTGTAGGTTGAATAGACCACTGCCCAGGTAGAGGTTTGAAGTTGGGCAGAAAGCGATGCTGGATTTGGTTTCGCTAAGCCGATCCCACTCTTTTTCTTCGAGATGGACGCAGTGAGCAAAGACGCAGTTTTTCCCAGTCAGGCCGTACTGGTGGTAAACATCCAGATAACCATCATGTTCAGGATAGAGTGATTTAACCCAGGCAATTTCATCTTTGTTTTCACAGAGATGGGTATGTACCCACGTATCTGGATACTCTTCTTTCAGGCGTTGCGCCATCGCCATCTGTTCAGGTGAAGATGTTGGGGCGAAGCGTGGCGTAATGGCATATAACAGACGACCATTTTTGTGCCAGCGTTCGATCAATTCTTTGCTTTGGTGATAGCTGCTTTCGGCAGTATCGAGCAGATAATCCGGTGCGTTGCGGTCCATCATCACCTTACCGGCAATCATGCGCATATTGATATGACTGGCGGCTTCAAACAGCGCATCAACGGATTGCGGATGGACGGTACCAAACACCAGCGCCGTGGTGGTTCCGTTACGTAAAAGCTGCTTGATGAAGAACGCCGACATTTCGCGGGCGTACTCTAAATCTTCATAACGGCGCTCAGTAGGGAAGGTGTGTTTATTCAGCCATTCCAGTAACTGCTCGCCATAGGCACCGACCATTTCACTCTGCGGATAATGGATATGCGTATCGACAAAGCCCGGTACAATCAGTTTGCCACGATAATCACGGACGCGAATGGTGTCCGGGATTTGATGTTTGCCCTGTTCCCATTCACCAAACCATTCCACTTTCCCCTGTTTAATGAGTAATAAACCATCCTCAATAAATCGCAGCGCAGAAGCGATCTCTTCTGGATTATCGACCGTACGGATGACATCAATAAAACTGCCTCGTACTGCTTTTAACGTGTGTTCCCCTGACATCATTGACTCCTTTACTGTTAATCCATTTCTTCCACTGAGGTAATACCCGGCAGAACGTTTTCCTGTCGGTAGCCACCAGGGAGGATAATATTTAATAAAATCGCAGTTAGGCCTCCGGCACAAATAGGATTTTCAACTAATACATATATTGAGGCGGGTAATATTTTAAAAATTTCGGGGTCATAAGAAACACCAAGTCCTAAACCTAAAGAAGTGGCGACAATAAGTGTTTCACGGCGCTTTAATCCGTTGGTAATAATGATGCGGATACCCGCAATGGCAATCATGGAAAACATCAACGTCATTGCACCACCCAGAACTGCCGAGGGAATAGTGGTGAAGAAGCCACCGATCACCGGAAATAATCCGAGGATAACCAGCATTACCGCGATGGTTCGCCCGACATAACGTGAGGCGACACCGGTCATCTGAATAACACCGTTATTTTGTGCAAACGTGGTTAATGGTAGTGAACCGACGGCGGAGGCGATAACCGAAACCAGACCATCTGCCAGCACGCCGCCTTTCAGGCGTGACTGATATTCTTCTCCCTGGATAGGGCGGCGGGAAACCATTGCTGTGGCGGTGATATCCCCTACTGCTTCCAGTACACTAAGCAGATAAATGGTGCCGACCACCAGGAACTGGTGGAGGTTGAAATTAAATCCGTATTTGAAAGGGTGGGGAATAGTAATGAGGGGGAGATTGCGTAAACTGCTGAAGTCCACCATGCCAAGGCATAATGAAACCGCATAACCCACGCACAAACCAATGGCGATTCCGCCCATACGTAGTAGCGGACTGCGACAACAGTTAAAGCCAATAACCACAATCAGCACCAGTAAACCAACGCCAAGGTGCTCGTAGTTGCCGAACGTGCCACTGCTCTTGGCGGCAAAACCACCGCCAAAATCAATAATGCCAACTTTAATCAGGCTTAAGCCGATCATCAGTACAACAATACCACTGACAGTGGGAGTAATTACTCTGCGTAAATAAGGAAGAATAAAAGAGGCTCCGACCACCAGAAAGGCACCAACGAAGGAGACGCCGAGGAGTGACGACATGATTAACTCTTCATGAAAACCGTCGCTTTTCATGCTGCTACCCAGCGCAATCATGACTGTCACAAATGAAAAATTGACTGACTGAATAGAGAGTAAACCTGAACCTATAATTCCATAGCGATTTACCTGCAACCAGGTACCAATACCAGAAGCGATCATCGCCATAGAAACCAGGTAGGCAGTGGTTTCTGCGGAAAGTTGTAAGGCCGCCCCCACAATTAGCGCGGGTGTTACCATTGGGACGAAAATTGCCAATAGATGAGTAATGGCACCAACGATAGCCTGATGAAAAGGAGGGCGATCCTCCAGTTCAAATATAAGGTCAGAGCCTGCATGGTTTATATCAGACATCCCTTCACTCCTTTATAAAGTAAATTTGATCATCTGAATCAGTAAAATAAATTCCCACGAATTTGGGGCGCAGGACGCCTTGAGAACGGCTTATCTCATTTTCGCAGTTACTAATTAGTTATCTTTAATACAAGGGAAACTGGCCGCCGAAGCGGCCATTTATTATTTATATTTTTTTCAGTGCGGTGAGTATTTTCTCCGGTGTGAAATGCCATTCGCGTAACCAAATGCCGCAAGCATCGTGAATTGCGGTAGCAATTGCCGGTGCTGCACCGTTCACGCCGATCTCCGAGATTGATTTCGCCCCGAATGGGCCGACTTTATCGTCACTCGGCACCAGCACAGCGCGGAAATCACGCGGAATGTCGCCAATTTTCGGCGCGCCATAGCTGCGTAAATCACGCGTTAACGGGTGACCTTCGGCGTCATAAATGATTTCTTCGCTCATGCTGTGGCCGATAGCTCGGAGGGTAGCGCCGTAGATTTGTCCCAACGCTAACTCTGGATTGACCGGTGTACCGCAGTCCAGCAAGGCGTAGAATTTATCCAGGCGGATTTCACCGGTACGTGTATTGACGGCCACTTCAGCGAAGTTTGCCCCATACGGGAAGGCGAAATCAGGCGTGATGTAACTGGCTGTTCCCACCAGTGAACCAAAGCCAGTACCGGTTTCGCCTTTATGGGCAATATCCCCGAAACTGACTTCACCTTTCTTGCCGCGCACAACGCCCGGCGTTGCCAGTTGAACATCTTCCAATGGCTCACCCAACATTTGCGCGCCGTGGAAAAGGATTTTCTCGCGTAAATTTTCCGCTGCCATACGTGCGGCGTTGCCTGAGAAGCAAGTGCCGGACGAGGCATACGCGCCTTTATCAAACAACGCATGATCGGTATCACCGGAGATAACATGCACGTCCTGCGGTGGACAATGCAGCACTTCGGCCGCCAGTTTAGTGACTACAGTATCCAGACCCGTACCGATGTCAGCACCACCAGAATGGACGATAAATGTACCGTCTGATTCCAGTTTGATCATGCAGTTAGCCTGATCGATATCAGGGATACCTGATTTCTGCATAATAATGGCGACGCCACGACCCACGCACCAGTCACCTTCCTGCGCTTTAGGTGAAGACCATTGGATCATCTCACGCCCCTGACGCAGGATCTCTTCCAGTGCGCAGCTGGCAGCAGAAGGAACGGAGGTTGGCGCTTTACCTTCGCCAATTGCGCCGAGAATCTTCAGCTCTTGCCCTTCGTGTACCCGGTTACGTTCGATAATTTCCAGCTGGTCGATCTGCAACTGTTCAGCCAGTTCTGCTAATGCCATAGTGATAGCGAAGTTACCTTTCGGTGCGCCATAACCCTGATAAGCACCATTTGGGCAGATGTTGCTGTAGTAGGTGGTGACCTGGAAATCAACGTTATCGCACGGATATAACGGCAGCGACAGCGCCGGTCCGTTACACGGTACGGTGAGTGAGTGGTTGCCGTAAGGGCCTGTGTTGGCGCGGAAATCCATCTTCACTGCCGTCAGGCGACCATCTTTTTTGGCCCCCAGTTTGACGGTAACTTTCGCGACGTGACGAGAGGTGTTAGCAATAAACTCTTCTTCACGGGTGTAGCGGAACAGTACCGGACGTCCGGTCACGCAGGTTGCCCAGGCGCACACTTCTTCCAGCAGGATGTCCTGTTTAGACCCAAAACCGCCGCCTACGCGTTCTTTAATGACATGAACCTTATGCTGTTTCATGCCCACGAGACGCGCAACCTGGCGACGCAGGTGCCACGGTACTTGAGTGGACGCGTGGATAACCAGACGATCGCCGTCCATGCGGGTAAAGCAGATGTGTGTTTCAGTAGGGCACTGCTGCGCCTGAGTTGAATTATAGGTTCGTTCAATGATCACATCGGCGTCGGCAAAGCCTTTGTCCATATCACCAATATGACCATGAATACTGGCGGCGATATTTTTGCGAGGGCGAGAACCGATAGGGAAGTTGATGATCATATGCTCGCCGCGCTGGGCTGCATGGCTGTTATCGTCTTCCAGAGTATCTGGCGCACCAGCAACATACACCACCGGTTCATCGTGTACGACAGGCGCATCTTCCGCCATTGCCTCGTCAATCGACATTACTGGCTTAAGCACCTCATATTCAACGTCGATGAGCTTCAGTGCTTCGAGCGCAATTTCTTCACTTTCAGCGACGACCGCAGCCACGCGATCGCCGACGTGACGCATTTTCTTGCCGAACATACGGCGGTCAAGCGGTGACGGTTCCGGTGCGCTCTGACCACCAGGTGTGTAGTAGATATCCGGGCAATTCAGGTGAGTAATAACGTGAACAACGCCCGGTAAAGCCTCGGCTTTACTGACATCCAGATGGGTAATCAGTGCGTGAGCGTGTGGGCTACGTAACATTTTAATGACGCAGGCGTCAGCGGTTACGCGGTCTTCAACATAGCAGGGTTTCGCCTGCACCATTTTGGCAGCGTCAGTTTTTGGGTAATGTTTACCAATAACTTCAAGGTCATCGCGGAAAGTTGGGGCGATATCAATCGTAGCCTGTGGGTTATTTTTACGTGCAACCGCCAGTTCAATGACCTGGTAGTATTGCTGCCAGCCAGCATCGCGGCTGAACAGGCCAGAAAGCGCGTCGTCGATCTCTTCACGGGTTGGTGTGGCGATGCGATCGAGAAGATCGGTGATAATCAGAGCCGCAGCCGGATCGTTATAACCGGACTGCACCACGCCGACATCAACCATTGCCTGTTGAACCAGACTTAATTCATTCCATTTGCCTAAGGATTCAGTGGTGAGAATGTCTGCGTTTTCTAACTGTGCTGCTATCAACAGGGAGGCGTTAAGGATATTACCGTTAAAAAGAATCGCGTCAGAACCGGCAAAACCGAAGCCATCATCACTGTTGCGCACAGAGTGCATACCCATGCCAAACAACAGCTTTTGCACGTTCTCACCAGGATTGGCCTTTAGCTCCTGGGGCGCGCCATTTAAAGTAAAGTGGATATTCATACGGCTTCCTCCCCAGCCTGTTGGCAGTCGGCATACAGGTCGGCTACCAGAACTCCCGTGATATAGCGTTTATAGGCTACGCTGCCCCGCAAATCTTCCTGCGGGAAAATGGCGTTGGCGACAGCCTGTTCAAGTGCATAGCCTTCCAGATTTTGTTTTTCGACATCGTGCAGACGCAGTGCTTTACTGGTGACGCCATCCAGCGCAATTCGCATACCGTCGTGGTCGGTTAACGCTACGGCTGCCGTCACTACCGTTAATCCAGCCTGGGAACGGCTAATTTTGCGAGTCGCACAGGTGCGGTACGGATCTTTAATGATGATTTCGGTTAGCAGGCGATCGCATGGGTAGGCCAGGTACTCTTCGATGGACAGTGTTTCACCATTGCCAAAAACCAGTTCAGCATCCAGAGCCAGCAGAACGGGAAGCAACACCGATTCTTCCTGCGGGGCGGCGATTTCGCCACCAATAGTCGACTGATTACGAACATGGCGAGAGTAAACAAAACCGAGTGCTTCGCGCAGTGCCGCAGGAATAAAGCGCGCATCACGCAGTGGCTGTAAGCGAGACATTGCACCAATACGCAGTGCGCCGTTATCCCAGTCAACCCAGTCCAGTTCCAGATCCTGTAAAGAAATGGCAATCTTTTTATCGGTGCGGGTTGGCGTGGCGTTGAGTTTGCTGCCGCCGGCAAACCAGACGGCTTCATCCTGGTAGCGGCGCTTCAGTTCCAGCGCCTGTTCGACAGAGTCGGGCCTGAAAAATTGTTCAATCATCTTCTTTCCTTATTTAACCCTCTTCCCGGAAGGAAGAGGGTTTTTGTCATTTATGCCAATGCATCCATACGACGCCACATACTGGCAGCGGCTTTTCTGGCTTGCGCATAAATGGAATCGCAATCGAAGTTAAACTGACGATCTTCATAGACCATCACGCCGTTGACCATCACGCTGTGAACGCTGCCTGACCCCATACCAAAGGCGATATGTCCGGCAATATTTTCTGCCAGCAGCGGCGTCGGCGAGTTGTAATCGCAAATGGTTAAATCTGCTTTATAACCGGCTTCCAGGAGGCCAAATTTCGCGCCAAAGTTGCGGCTTATCAGTTCGTTGCCGTTAGTCAGGGCTTTGGCAAAACTGTCAGGCCATAGCGGACCACCCGCATCGCGATGTTTAAAGAAGGCAAATTTCATCTCTTCAAACATATCTGAACCAATGCCGTCGGTTCCCAACGCCAGATTGCGGATGTCGCTAAGGTGATGGTTGTAGCCGACGTGGTTGTTCATGTTGGAACGGGCGTTATGCACCAGGAACGCATCGCGCTGATTGAGCAGAGCAATATCTTCTTTCGACAAATAAAGTCCGTGAGCAACCAGCGTTTTGCTGTCGATGAGATCATATTCTGCCAACCGTACCAGCAGGTCTTTGCCGTACCAGTGGTGACTGTGAGAAACGTCGTAAAGGTCTTCAGCGGCGTGAATGTGTAAACCACGCCCGGTAGCTTTCACTGCTTCGCGCAGCATTTCCAGCCCAGCATCTGGCACGGTAAACGGAGCGTGAGCGCCGATATGCGCTTCTACCAGGTACGGCTCGGTTGCCGCTTTCTTCGCATCATCAATCTGACGGGCGAAGCGGATATTTTCTTCTACCCCTTCCTGTAACTCTTTAATGCCGTTGTTACGGTCAGTGGTTTCAAAACAGGTCATCGCGCGCAGGCCAACTTTTAAAAATGCGTTGCGCAGCGTTGAGAGCGACCCGCCGATATACGCCGGAGAAGCATGGTGATCGATAACCGATGTACATCCGCTCTTGATTGCTTCCAGTGAACAAATCAGTCCGCTGTAGTAGAGCGATTCTTCATCAAGGGCGCGATCGAGCCGCCACCACAGGTTTTTCAGCGTCGAGATGAAGTCCGGGCAGGGGGCGATGTTTGCCATAATTCCGCGGGAAAGCCCCGAGTAAAAATGGTTGTGCGAGCAGACAATCCCCGGCATTACAATCCGACCATGCATCTCTTTGTAGTTGGCTTCAGGGTAGCGGTGTGTCAGGGCGTTGCCGATAGCGATAATCACATCGTTTTCGATGGCGATATCGACGCCTTCCTGCACTTTCGCCGGGTGTAGCTGTACTGCGGTGACATTCTTCAGAATCAACATGATTACACCTCCACGCGGCCCAGCAGATAATGATGATGCTGGTGGACATGGCTAATGATGCGGCACATATCGTTCAGCTCTGGCGGTACGTTGTTGAACTGGCCTTCGCTGTCGATGTTTAACACCCAGCTTTGGTTATTCAGACGCACGCGTACTCGGCAATCTTCCACCAGGAAGCCTGGGTTGCTGCTGTTATCAAAGTCTTGCGACAGACTAAAGACGGTGATTTTGTCTTTGTACGGTTTACCGTTCCACGGACAGAACTGGGCGCAGTTGCCGCATTCGTTGCAGTAGGCGTCCAGGTGCAGTGTCTGGAAACGGTTCTGGAATCCAGGGACCGCAATTGACACGTTGGCGCGGTTCGGGCAGACATCCACACACTTGCTGCACACGTAGTTACATTCAAGACAACGTGCGGCTTCCTGAGCGACAAACGCGTCACGATCATCGCTGTTCACCAGGGTGACAGAGATATCGCCTTTGCGTTGGTAGATTTCCGTCGGGTTGACGTTGTTCCAGTATTTATCGCTTTGGTGTGAACGGATATTTTCCCGGCTAAGAATGGCATCCGATGCCCGACGAGCTGTGCCGACAGCCGCGACAATGGAAGAAGGTCCGCGCTGTACGTCACCGATCATAAAGACATTAGTCAGGCGGGTTTCACCGTTATGGTCGACGTCTGGCCAGCCGTTGTTGTCCAGCGGCACGCCCATCGCATTCAGGGCTTCAGTATCCTGTTGTTCGCCAATGGCGGTAATCAAACTGTCTACGTGCAGTGTTACCGTTTCGTTGGTTTCTACCGGGCGGCGGCGACCTTTCTCATCAGGTTCGCCAAGTGACATGACGCGCAACGTTAAGGTGCCATCAGCATCGAAACGTTCAGGATTGTTCAGGAAACGGAACTCCACGCCATCGTGCAGTGCTTCTTCATACTCTTCGCGCCATGCTGGCATCTCTTGCAGTGAACGACGGTAAACGACGGTTGCTTTTTCAACGCCAGGCACGCGTAATGCCGCACGGGCGCAGTCCATTGCGGTGTTACCCGCCCCGACAACCACCACATGTTTGCCAAGCTTGAGCGCAGTACCCTTGTTGTACTCGCGCAGGAAGGGGAGAGATTTCCAGACATTCTGGTTGTCGCCCGCCAGTTTCACACCGCTATTTTTATCAGTACCTGTGGCAATCAGAACGTAGTGGAAGCCCTGATTTTTTAATTGTTCGACGGTCAGGTCCGGCGAGCAACCGTACTCAAATTTCACGCCGTGATCGGCAACAAAATCGATATCGTGCTGAATTAACTCAGCCGGGATACGGAACTGAGGAATAATATTTTTCACCACGCCGCCCGCGTTAGCTTCGCGTTCAAACAGCGTGACCGGATGGCCTGCTCTGGCAAGGAAGTAACCTGCAGCCAGACCCGCCGGACCGGCGCCAATTACAGCAACCGGATGACGAGAACCAGAACCGGCTGGTTTGTGCCAGCGTTGCTTATATTCATCCCAGCCTTTTTCCAGGGCGACTTTTTTCAGTTCGCGGATATTCAACGCACTGTCGTAATCCAGACGAGTACAGTTGTACTGGCACTGGTGATCGCAAATATGGCCGGTAATTGCGGGCAGGGCGTTGCGTTGGTAGATAAGTTCCAGCGCGTCGGCATAGCGATGTTCGCCCAGCAGGCGAATATATTCCGGAATATCCTGTTTGATGGCACAAGCAGTAACACAGGGGGCAACGTAGCAGTCGGTCAGTGGCAGGTCTTCTGCCACTTCAATACGCTCTTCTGGCTTCCAGTGTTTCTGGGTGTATTCCATAGTTAGCGCATCTGCTGCCAGCCTGTTCAACCGTTCGACGTCAACACAGTTAAGCCCCCAGGCGTCTGACCCTTCCAGTTCGCGCATGCAAGCGCTTAAGCGCAGATAGCCACCAGGTTTCAGCAGGTCAGTTGCCATGGTTATCGGGCGAATACCCGTATCGAAAATATCGCGGATAGTTAACTGGCTGGCGCCACCGGAATAAGAGATGGGCAGTTTGCCGTCAAAGGCGCGGGAAAGAACTGCTGCGACATTGATGGAGAGCGGGAACAGCGCACGCCCGGACATATACATCTCTTCGCCAGGCAGTGCGCCTTTATTGTTGATGGTGCCGAGGGTGTTAGTCAGTTTGACGCCAAAGCCGAGCGATTTTTCTTTCGCCAGCGCCATCAGGCGTTCCAGCATTTCCAGCGCCTGGGTTAGCTTGAGATCGTGATCAAATGACTCTTCTTTTAAGCCAATGTAATCGAAACCACAGCTATCGAGAATCTCGCGCACTCGGGCGTAACCCAATAAAGTCGGGTTGAGTTTCACGAAGGTATTGAGCTCTTTTTCTTCCAGCATGTAACGGCAAATGGCTTCGATTTCATGTGGAGGGCAGCCGTGCATCGTGGAGAGGGTAACGCCTTGTACCATGCTGGTGGGGATACGTGCCGACAAGGCCTGCAAACTTTCACGTTTTTCCTGCAAACCGTGGCGGGCTAAAAATGCGTCATCCTGGAGTAGTTTATGAAGCGTATCGCGGTATTGTGCAAACTTCGGATGTGCAGACGCGTCCATCATATTATCGATGAACTGCTGCATAGGTGGTTGTTTAATGCCTTCGAGGTTGTAACCGACGCTCATATTAAAGATGAATGATTTACCGGACTCGGACGGCTGGAACATAGCTTCGAGAAGATGCAGGGCGAACCAGGCTTTGAGGTATTCATCCCACGCTTTAAGCAGGGTAAATTCGGTGGACCATTCGGTATTAAAACACTCGTCTTCGGCGTCGATACAGGGCTTTTCCAGCTCCAGACGATCGAGGATTTGTACTGTTTTAAGTTCGATGAAGCGTCCGCCAGTCAGCCAGGAAGTGACGATGTTTTGTGCGAGTTGCGTGTGCGGACCTGCGGCGGGGCCGACTGGTGTCGCACAGGTTTCACCGAAAACACCGACAGATTTACCTTTTGCGGGTGAGTAAAACTGTTGCTCGGGAATACCAAAGATTGAGCGTTGTTGTTGGTATTCATCAAATATGCG
This sequence comes from Escherichia sp. E3659, assembly GCF_005781135.1. Classification (NCBI taxonomy): domain Bacteria; kingdom Pseudomonadati; phylum Pseudomonadota; class Gammaproteobacteria; order Enterobacterales; family Enterobacteriaceae; genus Escherichia; species Escherichia sp. E3659. The sequence goes on from NZ_VATQ01000001.1 coordinate 80,034, forward strand.
CGTCAAAAGTTCCTCAAACGGAATGGGACGCATAATATCCCCCATAACCCTCTCCTTAGCTTACACAGATATCATTGAGTGACCGGTATTGAGAAATCCGGTGGTTTAGGGGGATAGAGCAACAATCACACCACTCTTGCCATGTTCGCCAGGAAATATAAAAAAATGTGAAGCGCCTCGAAACTTAAGGGACTTTTGTGAATGATCTCACAGGTGTCAAATGAGAATTAAAATCACTCCTGGGTATTATTGTTGTCAGGAGTTTTATCACTTTTTCTCATTTCTCAAAATCAGTGATTCTGTATCATTATGATAAAGACGTACTGAGTGGATTTAATATTTGAACGCAATCGTTTAACTGGCTTTTCTAAATTTTAGTATACTTTTTTTGCGCATTAATAAAGTCATTTGGAGTATCAATATCTAAAATTATTTCTTCATTTTCCATTTCGACGAAATAATGTTCGCCCATGAGTAATGCCTGGCGCATATGGGTAACATTAGGTTGTTTGACCGCCTGCATTAGGCAGGATTTTGACACTAAAATCGGATGGCCAGGCGTACCATTATGGAGCGGGAGTATGGCTCCGCTGTTTCGTAACTTCCAGATTTTTAGGAAGATATCTCTGTTAATGGTTGGCATATCACCATGAGTGAGAAAACAATGTTCTGTTTGTACCGCTGGCGCTGCGGCTTTTACCGAAGTCAGTAACCCCTGCGCATAATCTGGATTGTAGATAATAGTAATGTTGCTATGGTTTGCGTAGCGATTATGCAGTTCATTGCCGCGATAACCAGTGACTAAAATAATTCGGCTACAAAACTGCAACGCATTTTTGATACTCGCGTCAAGAATTGTTCCCTGTTGCCAGGGTAACATCATTTTCCATTGCCCCATTCTTGATGATAATCCGGCCGCGGTAATTATACAGTCGATGGCTGACATAGTGGTTCCATTATTATATGGGCTAATAACGCCTGAAAATGTGTTACTCCCTGATTAATGCGTACTTACCCCAGAGAGGTCCATGAAGACTCGTGAAAAGTATAATTGACCCATCGGCGTTATTCATTGATTTAGGCGCGCAGAAACACCCCACTGTGATTTCTGTTGTTGGCGCCGGGGGGAAAACCAGTCTGCTTTTTTGGCTGGCGCAGTTATTTCAGTCCATCGGTAGGCGCGTGTTGATCACTACGACCACACATATGTTTATGCCAGATTCACACTGGCCCGTGGTTCTCTGCCGTGATCCCGCCATGCTTCCTCGCTCGTCTCTCAAATTCCCCATTTCATTTTGTTTTCACCGCTGGAAAGCGAACCAGGGAAAAGTGCAGGGATTTACGCCAGAAGCGATTGATGCACTGGCGCAACGGCCAGAATGTGACGTAATTCTCATTGAGGCAGATGGCTCGCGTGGAATGCCGTTAAAAGCGCCTGATGAGCACGAACCTTGCATACCCAAAAGCAGTTGCTGCGTGATTGCTGTGATGGGAGGACATATTTTGGGCGCGAAAGTGAGCACAGAAAATGTCCATCGCTGGTCGCAGTTTGCTGATATTACCGGGTTAACACCTGATGCAACCTTGCAACTGATCGATCTCGTTACGCTGGTTCGTCACCCTCAGGGCGCGTTTAAAAACGTACCACAAGGCTGTCGGCGAATCTGGTTCATTAACCGTTTTTCTCAATGTGAGAATGCGATTGCGCAAAGCGAGCTACTTCAGCCGCTGCAACAACATGACGTAGAGGCAATCTGGCTGGGCGATATACAAGAACATCCTGCAATCGCGCGCAGATTTGTGAATTAGCGGCCCGGATATTGCGGGTTACTGAAAGGATATCCATTGAGGTTGGTATGAATATTTTCACAGAGGCTGCAAAACTCGAAGAGCAAAATTGTCCGTTTGCGATGGCGCAAATTGTAGATAGCCGAGGCTCTACTCCCCGCCATTCTGCACAAATGTTAGTGCGCGCCGATGGTTCTATCGTCGGTACAATTGGTGGCGGAATGGTTGAGCGGAAGGTGATTGAAGAGTCGCTTCAGGCATTGCAGGAACGTAAGCCGCGATTATTCCATGGACGCATGGCGCGTAACGGCGCGGATGCCGTCGGGTCAGATTGCGGAGGCGCAATGTCAGTGTTTATCAGCGTACATGGTATGCGACCCCGGCTGGTGTTGATCGGCGCGGGGCATGTTAACCGGGCGATAGCCCAAAGCGCAGCATTGCTGGGTTTTGATATTGCTGTTGCCGATATTTATCGCGAAAGCCTGAATCCTGAACTTTTCCCGCCATCAACTGCGCTTGTTCATGCTGAGTCGTTTGGCGCGGCAGTGGAAGCACTGGAGATTCGCCCTGATAATTTTGTCCTGATTGCCACGAATAATCAGGATCGTGAAGCCCTCGATAAACTCATTGAACAGCCCATTGCATGGCTGGGTTTACTGGCTAGTCGCCGCAAGGTTCAGCTTTTCTTGCGTCAATTGCGTGAGAAAGGCGTGGCTGAAGAACATATTGCCCGTTTACATGCGCCCGTTGGTTACAACATAGGTGCGGAAACGCCGCAGGAGATCGCTATCAGCGTTCTGGCAGAAATATTACAGGTGAAAAATCACGCGGCGGGTGGGCTGATGATGAAACCTTCTCATCCTTCCGGACACCAGCTGGTGGTGATTCGCGGTGCGGGGGATATCGCCAGTGGTGTGGCGCTACGTCTGTATCATGCGGGTTTTAAAGTGATCATGCTGGAAGTGGAAAAACCGACGGTGATTCGTTGTACCGTGGCGTTTGCCCAGGCCGTGTTCGATGACGAAATGACGGTTGAAGGCGTCACCGCCCGACTGGCAACCAGCTCTGCAGAGGCGATGAAACTGACTGAGCGCGGATTTATTCCCGTGATGGTAGACCCCGACTGTTTACTGCTTGATGAGCTGAAACCACTTTGCGTGGTGGACGCTATTCTGGCGAAACAGAATTTAGGTACGCGTATGGATATGGCTCCGGTGACAATTGCGCTTGGGCCGGGCTTTACTGCTGGGAAGGATTGTCATGCGGTAATTGAAACAAATCGCGGGCACTGGCTCGGTCAGGTGATTTACTCTGGTTGTGCGCAGGAGAATACCGGTGTTCCTGGCAATATTATGGGGCATACCACCCGGCGAGTTATTCGCGCTCCGGCGGCAGGTATCATGCGGTCCAACGTGAAGTTAGGCGATCTGGTACAAGAGGGCGATGTTATTGCCTGGATTGGCGAGCATGAAATAAAAGCGCCGCTGACGGGAATGGTGCGTGGTTTACTTAATGACGGGCTGGCGGTGGTCGGTGGCTTTAAAATCGGTGATATCGATCCTCGTGGTGAAACGGCTGATTTCACCAGCGTTTCTGACAAAGCCCGAGCCATTGGTGGTGGCGTACTTGAGGCGTTAATGATGTTGATGCATCAGGGCGTTAAAGCGACGAAAGAAGTACTGGAAGTGGCTTAAATGAAAATGGCCGGATGGTATTACCCACCCGGCCTGAGACTGATGACAAACGCCAAATTGCCTGATGCGCTGCGCTTATCAGGCCTACAAGAGCTTTGCAATTAATTGAATATTAGATGTTTTGTAGACTGAGTAAGGCGTTCACGCCGCATCCGGCATCAATAACGCGCACTTTGTTAACAATCTTTGGCCGAATGGCATCGCCACCCGGCCAATAAATTACTGAGAAATCACCGTTCCGGTTTTGCCTTCAATCCCTTCTTTCGCTTTGCTCAACACGGTAATCAGTGCTTCGCGACCTGCGCGAGAGCGGGCAAATGATGCGGCGGCTTCCACTTTCGGCAGCATAGAACCTTTTGCAAAATGCCCTTCTTCGATAAAGCGTTCTGCATCGGCCAATGACAGGCGATCGAGCCACTGCTCATTCTCTTTACCGAAGTTAATCGCCACTTTTTCTACAGCAGTCAGAATGATCAGCATATCGGCATCGATCATTTCTGCTAAACGGGCGCTGGCCCAGTCTTTATCGATAACCGCACTGGCGCCGCGCAGATGGTTACCTTCTCGAATCACAGGAATACCGCCACCGCCAACGGTGATCACAACCTGTCCTGCATCTACCAGCGCTTTAACTGTCTCTTTTTCAACAATATCTACCGGCTTAGGCGAAGCAACGACACGACGATAGCCGCGACCCGCATCTTCTTTCAGGGTATAGCCCTGTTTTGTCAGTTGCTCTGCTTCCTGCTCGGTAAAGAACGAACCGATCGGTTTGGTTGGGTTGAGGAAGGCCGGATCGTTAGCGTCGACTTCGACCTGGGTAACCAGCGTTGCAACGGGTTTATTAATGCCACGAGAAAGCAGTTCTTCTCTTAAGGCGTTTTGCAGATCGTAACCAATATATCCCTGACTCAACGCAACACAGACAGACATTGGCAGCATCGGTGAATGCGCTTCAGTTTTTGCAGCGGCTTCGAATGCCTGGTTAATCATGCCTACCTGCGGTCCATTACCATGAGTGACGATAACTTCATGTCCCTGGGCAATTAAATCAACAATTGCCTGAGACGTAATTTTTACCGCTTTCATTTGTCCGGCCAGATCGTCGCCCAGCGCATTCCCGCCGAGGGCGAGAACAATTTTCTTACTCATTTTTCCTCACTCATCATTCTTGATTGTGTATAGATCCCTGGCAGTGGTTAGAGCACGGGAGGGACAAACGGTTTGCGTCGCAGGAAACGGCCTCGTCCGGCTTTGCCTGTAAAGGTGCCGTCACAGAAAATCGTTTCACCACGGGATAAGGTTCTGACAATTGCGCCCTGACAGGTAAAGCCCTCCCAGGGAGAGTAGTCGGCGTTGTCGTGGAGATGGCGGTGCTGAATTTGTTGGCTCTGGCGTGGGTCGATAATCACCACGTCACCATCTGAGCCGGGTGCTAATAATCCTTTTTGTGGCCACAGGCCAAACAGCTTTGCGGGCATCGCACTGGTTAATTCAACAAAACGCTCCGGTGTGATACGTCCCGTCATCACGCCACTGGAGAACAGCAACTGCATGCGATTTTCCACACCGGGCAAGCCATTTGGGCAGCGGCTGAAATCGCCTTTAGAAATTTGCTGGCGCTGGGCCATCGAGAAGGTGCAGTGATCGGTCGCCACCACGTCAATCGCACCATCGCTGATGCCACACCACAGCTTGTCCTGCTCGCGAACGTTGCGCAGCGGTGGGCTAAGAATGAACTTCATGCCATCTTCTGTATCGTAACTGCGTTCGTCCAGCAGGAGATATTGCGGGCAGGTTTCAACCCAGACTGGCTGGTGATTCGCGCGAGCAAGGCGCAGATAATCCAGACCTAAGCCGTTAGACAGGTGCACGATATAGAGCGGGGCGTTACCGGCGATTTGTGCCAGGTTAATCATTCTGGCGATGGCTTCGGCTTCGCATTCCAGAGGTCGACTCAAGGGGTGGTAGCGCGGCGCGGTTAACCCAGCGGCGATAAACTCCGCTCGCTTACTGGCGATTGCGGCGTCATTTTCTGGGTGTACAGTGGTCAGCGCGCCGGATTCATGCAGGCGGCGTAATGCCTGTAGGACTTCATCATCGTTGAGTTTGTATTGATAGGTTAAATAGAGTTTAAAACTGCTCAGCCCTTCTTCGACCATCATCGGAATTTCGTCGAGGATGGCGTGATTAATATGCTGGATAACACCGTGGAAGCTGTAGTCGATGACCGCTTTATGGGCGGCATAACCACGATAAACTTCCAGTTGATGGCGTAATCGGCAGCCATTCGGGCCAAATCCCATATGATCAATAATGGTTGTTGTACCGCCACACGCGGCTGCGCGGGTACCGGTAAAAAAATCATCACAACTGCGCGCGATGCCGACATCAATATTGAAATGTGTATGGACATCTACGCCGCCAGGGAAAACGTAACAGCCAGTGGCATCAATTTCTTCACAGGGGAGTTGCGGCGAAATATCTTTGCCTAACTGGCGGACAATACCGCTTTCAATCAGCAAGTCCTGTTTGGCTTGTCCATCTGCGTTAACGACAGTGCCGTTTTTGATCAATACGCGCATAGCAAACTCCAAAAAACCCTCCGGCGAACCGGAGGGAAATAGGTGAAGAGTAATTATTCTGTTGCCAGCCAGCTTAACGGGATTGCAGCGTACATAGCGGCACAGGTCACCAGGTGAGATTTCCAGGTTTTTTCGTTTGGCGCGTGTGCTTCAGGTTCTTTACCCGGTCCAAAGCCGATGACCGGAATGCCGTGACGGCCCATGATGGATACGCCGTTAGTTGAGAACGTCCACTTATCAACGACCGGTGCTTTGCCAAACAGACCTTCGTAGGCATTCACCAGCGTTTTAACGGTGAAATGATCTTCTTCCACTTTCCAGGTCGGGAAGTAGCATTCGGTTGGGTAAACCAGGCCAGTCCAGGACGGACGGTCGTAGTTGTACATAGAAACGACAGCATTGGCTTTCTGTACCGCAGGCAGGGCGCGGATTTCATCCAGCGCGCCTTCCCAGGTTTCGCCCCAGGTCAGGCGACGGTCGATGGAAACGGCACAGCTGTCTGCTACTGCGCAACGACTTGGTGAGGTGAAGAAAATTTCGGAAACAGTCAGAGTACCTTTGCCGAGGAATTCGTCATAGCCCAGACGTTGGGACAGTTCTTGTAACTCGCCAAGAATCGGACCCATTTTGAAAATGGCGTTATCACCGCGTTCTGGTGCTGAACCATGGCAGCTAACGCCCTGAACATCAATGCGAATTTCCATACGACCGCGCTGACCACGATATACCTGGCAGTCGGTTGGTTCGGTACTGACCACAAATTCCGGGCGAATGCCGGATTGTTCAATAATGTACTGCCAGCACAGACCGTCGCAGTCTTCTTCCTGTACCGTACCGGTAACGAGCAAGGTGTATTCATCTTCCAGACCGAGGTCTTTAATGATCTTACCAGCATAAACCATTGATGCCATGCCGCCTTCCTGGTCGGAAGTACCACGGCCACCGATCAGCTCGTCGGTTTCCATGCCTTCGTACGGGTCGAATTCCCAGTTTTTGATGTTACCAATGCCTACGGTGTCGATGTGAGCGTCCATCGCAACCAGACGCGGACCGTGGCCGATATAGCCGAGAACGTTACCCATCGGATCGATTTCAACTTTATCGAAGCCGACTTTTTCCATCTCTTCTTTAATACGATGTACTACACGTTTTTCGTCGCAGCTTTCACTGGGAATAGCAACCATATCGCGCAGGAAGCGAGTCATGTCTGCCTGGTAATCTTTTGCTTTTTCAAGAATCAGTTTGAATGGAATATTCTTAGCCATTATTTTTCTCCAGATTTTTTACTCCCCGTTTGGCGGGGAGTTGTTCCAATAGGGTGATTAAGGTGCTACAGAGTGTTTGCCTTCCCAGACAACTTCGCGGTAGTGCTTCACGTCGGTGTCGCCTTCGGTGCTGATAACCAGGACGACGGCATCTTTGTTCAGCGCCAGTTTTTCCATCAGGCTTTGACGTTGCGGGTGATAATGAACAGCCGCGAGAATGCCCAAACCGACAGCGCCAGATTCACCAGAAATGATGCGTGGATCGTTGCCGTACGGATTACCCAGCACGCGCATACCTAATGCGGCAACGCTGTCCTGACAGGAGATAAATTGGGTGGCACAGTTACGTAAGATTTCCCAGCCCAGAGGGTTAGGTTCGCCGCAAGCCAGGCCCGCCATAATCGTGGCCATATCGCCGCCAACGTTGACGATGTCTCCTTTGACGCCGGAGCGATAAATACAGTCAGCTTTGTCAGGTTCAACAATGATGCTGTGCAGATTTTGCGGGGTGTAAACATCCACCAGATAACCTAGTACGCCGCCGGCCATAGCGCCGACACCGGCTTGCAGCAGAACGTGAGTTGGTGTTACGCCCATTTCACGCATTTGCTCGACGGCTTCATCTGCCAGAGTGGCGTAGCCCTGCATGATCCAGGTTGGGATTTTGGTGTAACCTTCCCAGGCAGTATCTTGCACCACTTCCCAGCCGTGTTGCTGCGCGTGTTGCATGGTCAGGCGAACGGTATCGTCATAGTTCATATCCGTGACGATGCACTCGGCTCCGAGGTTCAGAATGGCGTCAACGCGTTCCTGAGCGGAACCTTTCGGCATGTAAATTACCGCGTTCTGACCGAGTTGCTGTGCTGCCCAGGCAACACCGCGCCCGTGGTTGCCGTCGGTCGTTGTAGCGAATGTCATTTTTTCGCCGATGGCATTTTTCAGATGCTCGAATGACAGCGTTTCGATATCAAGATGATATTTTTCGCACAATAATTGAGCGATGGCGTACGCACCGCCGAGCATTTTGAAGGCGTTCAGACCGAATCGTTTTGATTCGTCCTTAACGAGAATTTTCTTCACACCAAAAAGGTTTGCGAGATCGTCCAGCGCGCAAAGCGGTGTTGGGCGATAGCCAGCAATTTTCTGGTGGAACTGGCGCGCCAGTTTTGCCTGGCTTTGCGAAAAGAGCGGTGATGTTTCGCCGTTGAAAAATTTGTTATCGGCGATATCAATCTTCAATGAGAAAACGGACATATCCTATCCTTTTGGCCTCTGGAAATAGAGAGCCGACCTGTCGATCGGCCCGAGGGGGTTATTTCACGCGTTCTTGCGCTTCTTTAAGCAGTTGTTCGAGCAGTGCGCCTGGTTTGGAATATTTACGGGAAAGGATCATCGCTGCGATGATGTATGGCTTCCAGCTGGCTTCTTTGTAGGTCGCGATACGGTATTTTTCGAATACGCCTTCAGTGACTTCACCTTCTTTGCAGGATACGCCGCTGATATCGGCTGGCAGGCAGTGCATATACAGGGCTTCGCCATCACGGGTCAGCTCCATCATCTCTTCAGTACAATGCCAGTCTTTGTGCTGTGCGTTCTGTGCCAGACACTGTTTTTCCAGCGCTTTCAGTCCTTCGTGATCGTTAGCGCGCAGCAGTTCAGTACGCTCTTCCATCACTTTGTAAGGTGCCCAGGACTTCGGATAAACGATGTCAGCGTCTTTGAATGCTTCTTCCATGCTTGTTACCTGACGGAAGCTGCCGCCGGAGGCTTTAGCATTGTTTTTAGCGACTTCAACGACATCCGGGATCAGGTCGTAACCTTCTGGATGGGCAAGGGTGACATCCATACCGAAGCGGGTCATCAGACCGATGATGCCTTGTGGTACAGACAGCGGTTTGCCGTAGCTTGGGGAGTAGGCCCAGGTCATGGCGATTTTTTTACCTTTCAGGTTTTCCAGCGAACCAAAGTGTTCACGTAACCATGCCAGGTCAGCCATTGATTGAGTCGGATGGTCAATATCGCATTGCAGGTTAACTAAAGCCGGGCGCTGCGGCAGTACGCCTTGCTTATAGCCGTCGTCGAGGGCCGCGCCAACTTCACGCATATAGGCGTTACCCGCGCCCAGATACATATCGTCACGAATACCGATAGCGTCAGCGCAGAAGGAGATCATATTAGCGGTTTCACGGACAGTTTCGCCGTGCGCAATCTGTGATTTACCTTCATCGAGATCCTGCTGTGCAAGGCCGAGCAGGTTAAGTGCGGAAGCATAAGAGAAACGGGTACGGGTGGAGTTATCGCGGAATACGGAAATACCTAATCCACTATTAAAGACTTTGGTAGAGATGTTTTCGGCACGCAGTGCTTTTAATGCTGCGGCAACGTCCAGTACTTGTTTCAGTTCATCTGGCGTCTGTTCCCACGTTAACAAAAAATCTTTCTCGTGCAGGTGAGAGGTCAGCGAATTGATATCCTTAATCAGCTCATTAACAGTTTTCATCATAAAGTCCCGGTAGTGGAATGACAGGCAAAGTGGTTTATTTCACTGTGACTTGCCAAAGTGATTGGTGTTTTCACAGCTATACCAGGGACTAACAATAAACATGCCAGAATTATCTACGCGGTCGCGAAACGCTAATCAGACAGGGGATATGTGGGATTGATCACAAATTATCGCCATACTACGGAAGTTAAGAATATACGAAAACGTTTGGCTTTTTTAATGCTGTTATTTATTTGCTGCTAAGTATCAGAAATAAGATAAAGGGACAGGTGAAACCTCGTCAGTTTGATAAACTCACACCCGTAATTCTCATATTGATATAGAAATGTGATATCACTTCCATAATTTCATTAGAAAGTGATAAAAATCTTATGTTTTTAGCAAAGCGATTTTTGCCTGAGTTAATATCGTTATGATCTGTGAACCATCAACGTCTTCAATGATCGACTTTTAAGTGATTCTGGAAGGTAAAGCTATGGAGCTTGCTAATACGCAGTCAGTTTTGATGCAAATTCAACCAACAATTCAGCGTTTTGCCAGAATGCTAGCCAGCGTTTTGCAGCTTGAGGTTGAGATCGTTGATGAAAACTTGTGTCGCGTCGCTGGAACCGGCGCATATGGGAAATTTCTTGGTCGCCAGTTGAGTGGCAACTCACGCTTGCTCCGCTATGTCCTCGAAACGAAAACCGAAAAGGTCGTGACACATTCTCGCTTCGATCCCCTTTGCGAAGGCTGCGACAGTAAAGAAAGTTGTCGTGAGAAGGCATTCCTGGGGACGCCCGTTATTCTGCAGGATCGTTGTGTCGGAGTGATAAGTTTGATTGCTGTTACTCATGAGCAACAAGAACATATCAGTGATAATTTACGCGAATTTTCAGATTACGTTCGCCATATATCGACTATTTTTGTCTCGAAACTCCTGGAAGATCAGGGGCCGGGAGATAACATCAGTAAAATATTTGCTACCATGATCGATAATATGGATCAAGGTGTATTAGTTATTGATGAGGAAAATCGTGTTCAGTTCGTTAATCAGACTGCATTAAAAACACTTGGCGTTGTGCAAAATAATATGGTTGGGAAACTTATTCGTTTCAGGCCATTAACATTTGAGAGTAATTTTACTCATGGACATATGCAACATATTGTCTCGTGGGATGATAAAAGTGAATTGATAATTGGTCAGTTGCATAACATTCAGGGACGACAGCTATTTTTAATGGCGTTTCACCAATCCCATACCAGTTTTTCCGTGGCAAATGCATCTGATGAACCGCATATTGAACAATTGGTTGGCGAGTGCCGTGTTATGCGGCAATTAAAACGGCTGATTAGCCGCATCGCACCTAGCCCCTCCAGCGTCATGGTCGTTGGTGAAAGTGGGACCGGAAAAGAAGTGGTGGCCCGTGCTATTCATAAGTTGAGTGGGCGACGGAACAAACCCTTTATCGCTATCAACTGCGCGGCGATTCCGGAGCAGCTTCTGGAGAGCGAGCTGTTCGGTTATGTTAAAGGCGCATTCACAGGCGCTTCTGCCAACGGTAAAACAGGGCTGATTCAGGCAGCAAACACGGGAACGCTGTTTCTTGATGAAATTGGCGATATGCCTTTAATGCTTCAGGCAAAACTGCTGCGGGCGATTGAAGCGCGTGAGATCCTGCCTATTGGCGCCAGTAGCCCAATACAGGTCGACATCCGCATCATTTCTGCAACAAACCAGAATCTGGCCCAGTTCATAGCCGAAGGTAAATTCCGCGAAGATCTTTTCTACCGACTTAACGTTATTCCTATCACTCTGCCACCGCTACGTGAGCGTCAGGAAGATATTGAACTGCTGGTGCATTACTTTTTACATCTCCATACCCGTCGCCTGGGATCGGTTTACCCGGGTATTGCTCCCGATGTTGTTGAGTTACTGCGTAAGCATCGTTGGCCAGGAAACCTGCGAGAGTTAAGTAATTTGATGGAGTATCTGGTCAACGTCGTTCCTTCGGGCGAAGTCATCGACAGTACGCTACTACCACCAAATCTGGTTAATAACGGTACGACGGAGCAAAGTGAGATGCCAGAAGCCAGCGAGGCACATTTGGCTCTTGATGATGCTGGCGGCACAGCGCTGGAGGAGATGGAAAAGCAGATGATTCGCGAAGCGCTCTCACGGCATAACAGTAAGAAGCAAGTCGCTGATGAGTTGGGAATTGGCATCGCCACGCTTTATCGTAAAATTAAGAAATATGAATTGTTAAGCGCATAGTCATCAATAAATCCGGCCTGAATTCAGGCCGGATTGCGTATTACTTCGTTTCTTCGCAGTCCAGGACAGTATTCACAATCATTTGATATCCGGTACAACGACACAGATTCCCAGCCAAACCACGGCGAATTTCCGTAATGGTTAACGGTTTCTCTCGAGGTTTTGCCAGCATTGCCGTCGTGGCCATAATAAGCCCCGGCGTACAAAAACCACACTGTACAGCGCCAGATTTCGCATAAGCCTGTTGTACATGAGAAAGTTTGCCGCCTTTCGCTTCGCCTTCCAGCGTGCGGATCTGTTTTCCTTCTGCCCATGCGGCCAGGTATAAGCAGCTGTCTATCGCGGTTCCGTCAACCAACACCGTACAGGCACCGCATTCACCAACGCAGCATCCTTGTTTGACACTAAGCAGCCCTTGTTCGCGGAGCAGTTCCGAAAGCGGCATGCCTGGCGCGGCGTGAAGCTGAAAAGGCATATCGTTAATGATGCATTCAATAGTAATACTTTCGCTGTGATTCATTGCAATTTTCCCCCCGCCGCAGCGACGGCTTCGCTAATCACTTTTTTGGTCATCGTCTGAATGAGATGCAGACGGAACTCTTTACTTGCTCGCCATGAAGAACGTGGTGCGACATCCTGTAGGACAGATTCGCAGATGGCCTCCAGTGTTTGCTGGTTTAATGGCGCATTTTGTGCAGCCTGTTCAGCGTGCTGGCAGCGGATCGGCGTAGGCGCAGCAACGCCAAATGCCAGACGCAACTCGCTGAAGTAGCCGTTGTTCAATCGACAGTGAGCGGCACACCCGATTGTTGAAATATCCATCGCATCGCGCATGGCATATTTATAATGTGCGCTACCTGCGTGTTCTTTTGGCTGCGGAGGAAAATGAAACGCGACCAGAATTTCATCATGCTCAAGGGAAACCTTGCCTGGTCCGGTATGAAAACCATTAATCGAGACGAAACGGACCCCACGCGGTGAATGGATTTCCAGCTTCGCGTCATAAATCAGTGTTGGTGTTGCTGAATCTGCGCTGGTGGCGCCGTTGCAAATATTTCCGCCGTAGGTCGCGACGTTACGGATTTGCGGGCCGGCAATAGACGAAGCCGCAGCGCATAATGCCGGGAGATGATGTTGCGTTAACTGATTTTCTATTAACTGAGTAAAGGTCGTCGCAGAGCCGATGCGTAGTGCACCATCTTCCGCCAGCGTAATTCCCCGAAGCTCCGCCAGATTGTGGATATCAACAATATGGCGATAGCGATCATTGTGATGGTGGAGTTGAATCAGTACGTCAGTGCCACCGGCGAGCAGTTTGGCCTGCGGATTTTGAGCCAGCAGGTTGGTTGCATCGGCAACGGTCGTTGCGCGATGGTAAGAAGCAAAATCAAACATGATGTTATCCTCAAATCAATCCTGCCAGATGGAACTCTTCATATAACCGTTTTGGTGTCAGCGGCAGCGTATTGATTGCGACACCGGTAGCCATCTTCACCGCATTACGAATTGCAGCGGCAACAGGAATAATTGGCGGCTCACCCAGTGACTTATGTCCGTATGCAGATTGTGGTTCATTAATTTCGACAAACGCACTTTCCAGTTGTGGCAGATCTGGCATGGTCGGCATTTTGTAATCCAGTAAATTTGGGTTACGCACCACGCCACTTTTCGCGTCGATGATCATCTCTTCAAAAAGCGCCCAGCCGATGCCCATCCCCATCCCGCCGTGAACCTGACCTTCAGCCAGCAGCGGATTAAGAATATGGCCCGAATCATGAACGTTGAGGATGCGGTTGATGGTGACCTTACACAGCGCGATATCGACTGTCAGATCAACAAAGGTACAGCCAAACGCTGGTGGGTTCGTGGTGGTTTTGATCGAGCTTTCGGCAGAAAGTTGCCCGCCACGTTCAGGATGATAAAACGCATCCATTGCCAGATCTTTTAACGACAGTAACGCCTCTTCCGGTCTTTCAACCAGTACGATATGGCCTTTTATCAGGGTTAGATTCATCGCCGACAGATGCAGCATTACTGCGGCGTGAGCGATGATTTTCTCTTTTAATAACAGTGCCGCACTGCGCAGCGCAGGCGCGGCAACATAGCTCTGACGTGAGGCAAATGCGCCGGGATCGAATGGCGTAATATCGGTATCTTGCGTCGAAATTACGTGTACATCACTGACCGGAACGCCCACGGTTTCAGCTACCATTTGCGAGAACACCGTGTCGGCACCCTGACCGATTTCCGTCGCGCCGCTTTGCACGTTGATGGTTCCATCCTGATTCATCAACAGGCGTGCGCCCGCGATTTCTACGCCGACAGGCCAGGTGTTAGAGGTGTAACTAAAACAGGCAACGCCAACGCCGCGGCGCAGATTGCCTTGTTGCTTCTGGCACTCCGCACTGCGCTTTTCCCATTCAAAGATTTCCCGTCCTTTTTCCAGGCACTCTGGTAATCCGGCACTGTAAATGCGTTTGCCTGTGAGTGGATTTGCATCGCCTTCACGAGCGGCGTTGCGTAAACGAATTTCGATAGGGTCGATACCCAGCGCTTCGGCAGCGTCATCCAGCATGGATTCAACAGCAAAAACTACCTGCGGTGCGCCATAACCACGCATCGCACCCGCTGAGGGCAGATTGGTATAGCAAGTCTTTGAGCTATAAGAATAGGCACAGCGCGGGTAGAGATAAGCAACTTTATTGCCGCCTGCAGAAGCGATGGAATGACCGTGTGAAGCGTAAGCGCCGGTGTTAGACAGAACATCCAGGCTATAGCCTTTTAGCGTACCATCGCGGTTGACGCCCATTTGTCCGTCAATGGTAAAAGCGTGGCGAGTGCGGGTCGCCAGAAAACATTCTTCGCGGCTTAGGGAAACTTTCACCGGAATGCCGCCGAGTTTACTGGTCAGAAATGCCGCCATCGGCTCTTCCAGTACATCTTGTTTATTACCAAAACCACCGCCGACAAAGGGCTTGATAACCCGCACGCACGACCAGGGAATATCCAGCGCCTGACCGACAACGCGGCGGACAATATGCGGGATTTGGGTGCTGGAAACGATGGTAATTCGTGAATCGTCTTCCATCCACGCCAATGAGGTCACGCTTTCCATATGACAATGTTGAATGACCGGCGTCTGATAATGCCCCTGCACCTGATAATCGGCGGCGTCGATTGCTTGCTGGACATTCCCTGTCGACATCGTGCTTTGTTTCAGTAAATTGCCGCCGCTATGGATTGGCGCAGCGTCTTCTGCCAGTGCCGCTTCTGGCGTGGTAATGACGGGTAATTCCTGCCATTCGATGTGAACAAGTTGCGCTGCTTTTTCCGCTGTGAGTTCATCACGGGCAACGACAATAGCAACCGCATCTCCATGATGGCGGACGTGGCGTGTTAACAGAGTGCGATCGGCAGTATCGCGTTTATTCTCATCCAGAGTCCAGGCATGGCCCGCCGTGGCAAAGGAAATATCAGGGACATCTTCCCAGGTAAATACGGCCAGTACGCCTGGTAAACTTCTGGCTTGTTCATCGTTAATGCTCACCGCATAACCATGTGCTATTGGGCTACGTACATATTTCGCGTAACACATGCCCGCCATAACATAATCGTCAGTATATCGTGCCCGCCCGGTGACCTTCGCAATGGCATCGACGCGCATGCATGATTCACCTGTAGCGGTTGCTTCCCGCGCTTCCATAGAAATCCCCTTGATTTGAACATTTGGTTCTTATGGCAATGATTAAGTCTTTGCAGGCAAGAATTACGCCAGAAACGACTATAAACACGAGGGGAGGGGGGAAGTGTGATGTCGTTAAAAAAACGCTACGGATGATGCATTTTTATCAGCAAAGAAAGTGAGTGCAGTTTATCAATATGAGCGTGATAAAAATCATTGTGATAAATGAGTATTAGAGGTCAATCAGGATGGTTCCGATGTTTGCCAACGATGCTAATTGATTCTTTAACAGTTATTGATTCGTACATGCCTGTTCCCACGCAATGGATTGGGGATCTGACGGGGGACTGCTATGATATAGCGTCTTGTTTTTTAGCGAGGAAAGATTTTGAGCGCAGGACGCCTGAATAAAAAAACTCTGGGTATCGTGATGCTGTTATCGGTAGGGCTGCTTCTGGCTGGCTGCTCGGGTAGCAAATCATCAGATACAGGAACGTATTCCGGCTCCGTTTACACCGTGAAACGGGGGGATACGCTTTATCGTATTTCACGCACCACGGGAACCAGCGTAAAAGAGCTAGCCCGACTCAACGACATCTCCCCCCCCTATACCATAGAAATCGGCCAAAAGCTGAAACTGGGTGGGGCGAAAAAAAGTAGTAACGGCACGCGTAAATCCACCGGCAAATCGACGACAAAAACAGCGTCAGTGACACCGTCTTCGGCCGTTTCGAAATCTTCATGGCCGCCGGTTGGGCAACGTTGCTGGTTATGGCCAACGAGTGGAAAGGTTATTATGCCTTACTCAATGGCAGATGGCGGCAATAAAGGGATTGATATTGCGGCGGCACGCGGGACGCCAATATACGCTGCAGGTGCCGGGAAAGTGGTATATGTGGGTAATCAGCTGCGTGGTTACGGTAATCTTATAATGATTAAACACAGTGAAGATTACATTACTGCTTATGCCCATAACGACACGATGCTGGTGAACAATGGGCAAAGTGTTAAAGCCGGGCAAAAGATAGCGACTATGGGAAGTACTGATGCGGAATCCGTACGGCTACATTTCCAGATTCGCTACCGTGCTACGGCAATAGATCCTTTGCGCTACTTGCCGCCACAGGGTAGCAAGCCAAAGTGCTGATGGCGAATTATTCAGCAGTCAGTAGCAAGGCACTTGCTTAGGAGAGCGTAAGGTTTATAATGCCTTACGCATCTCGAAGCGGGCGTAGTTCAATGGTAGAACGAGAGCTTCCCAAGCTCTATACGAGGGTTCGATTCCCTTCGCCCGCTCCAGTTTCTTACTTTTTCTCTTTCTCAGTTTTTTCCGTAGTCATCGAATTCTTCCGTTATTGTTGATACGTTCACGTCAGATGTAGATAAATCCAATATCCCCTATAAAAATAGAGTGTATAGCTCAAAATATAGAGCGCTATTATGCTTATGATATTTATTTCAGATCAAGCGACCTCATATTGAGCATTAAAATCAATAATGCTGTTAACTTTTGTCAATTGCTTCAATTTTTGAATGTTATTGATAATAACTAAATGATATTCTTTCTCTGTTCCGTGATAAGAGAACGCATTTCTTTCATTGTGTGTTGTGGAAACATATACATCAATGCATTTTTTTATTATAGCGGCTTTATGTCTTTTGGGTTCAAGTAGCAGTGACTGGTCTATACAAGCGATAGCATCTTCAATTCTTTCGTTATATATATTTACCAGTGTCTTATAGTAATACAAGGAGGCGACATCTAATACTTGTGTCTGTGCATGGTCAAAAAAAATGCGTGATGCAGTCGTTTGTCCGGAAAGACCGGTTATCAGTCCCATAATTCCTAAAACATTCCCATCGAAAATATTTTTATCAGATACCTTATCTATAAAGGCCAATGCTTTTTGAGTTGCATGTTTAAGTTCGTATAGACCATGAAGTGCCATAGACATATGACATTCAGCCAACAGGCAATAGCATTCATTGGTTATTGACTGAGCATTAGATTTATTTTTAACACTTTCAAATATAGTTATTGCATTGGCAATGCTTTCAGGCGTGAATTCATTCAGTTCATTTTTCCCGGCAGACATTTCGGCTGATAAAATATTTTCATCAGAAGGTAAGTGTCGGGACATAAAACCTGGTTCTACTTTAGGTTTTTTCATTGCCAGATATAAATTACTAATTATAAAGTGTGAGATTTTTTGTATGTCATCTGCCTGAAGATGTGTACTGGCAATAAGATAAAAACTTTTTGCATCGATTACTTCAATATATAAACTATTTGAAGCATCATATTTGCTGATTCTTCCTGTGACAAAATAATCGGGTTTGAACCTGGCCAGGAAGGTTGTCTGAGATTTATTATCTATGCAATACTGGGTTGCAGCCATTGGATATATATAGAGATCATCGGTTTTTTTATCTGAGATTAGTTGTACAAGTTCCTGATTAAGCGCTAATGGATCCTGACTACTGTGAGATATTGTAAATGGAAATAAAGCAATAGTGCTGCCTGGAACATTATCTTGATTTTCTTTTATCTTGAATACTTGCCCACTGAATCGATAACCTTTTCTATATATGGTTTCAATGCAACGGCTGTAGCCAATTCTTTCAAAAATACATCTTAATGAATAGATGCATCGTGTAAGGGATTCGTCACTTACAATTACATTTTTCCATACAGATTCGATGATCGCATCTTTGGATACAACATTTCCCGCCGATTCAAGCAATACAAATAATACACCGAGTTCTTTCGGCGGGATGTAAAATTCCTCATTCCCTTTTGTAAGAATGCCATCTTCTGTAAGTATGATTCCATCAGGGAAATGATATGAGAACTTATTTTCTAAATCCATTAGCTCACCTCTATTAAGTTTGTGGTTTTTGGCATCCTGCATGAGTAACAGATATAACTGATATTCATATATTTCATTTAACGAAATTCATCATGATTGTTTAAGTTAATTTATATTAGCTTGATGTGATTGTAATCTGAAATATTCTTAATTAATGATTTGTTAATCATGTATGTATATAACCCATTGAAAATCATTGATAAAGTTCTGCTTATCACATTTCTTAATTTAATGTAATTGTTCATTTAAGATAAAATGATAGGCTGTGAGGAATAGTTATTCGTCGACTGACAATCTGGTGTGAAAGAATTATTGCAAGAGTAATTTTATTTATTGATGGCTATTATGTTTATGTGCTCTATTAAACATCTCTGTGCGAACCAGCGTTTATTTTTACACCATTATTGTCATAGTGGCGTGCAGAATGATTTTTTAATGACGGATGTAATTTGAATGGGGGAGGGGATTACCGCATGAACCATCAGAGATGAAGATGGCTATAAGAATATATAAAGATTGTATTCCAATGCCTGAAATGTTACATTTGTTGTTTGGACTTTTAATTACAGATACAGCATTAAGTTGTTTTGTTACCTTGCGCAATACATAATTGCTCTATTGCCAATGCTTAAAAGAAAATCATGATTGTTCTGTTTTTGAACATTATAGCTTATCATTTTTCCCGGGAATATATAAAAATCAGGCAGGAGTTGTGCCAGATTATCATCTGAAATTTGATCGATAATATCAAATTTATTTATTTTGGTAGAGGTAAGATGCAAAGTGTCATAATTTTCGACCCACGTATATTCAATATCTCGGCGAAATGATTTATAAGTGTTCGTGTTTTGTTTCCAGGTGCCGCTAAGCGCAACAGTTCCTGTCTTTTTATTTTTATTATACATAAAGTCAATAGTGAGATTAGCCCTTCCCTGGTCATTAAATATAATCCAATTGGCCGTGCATTTCTCATTGTATACTATTTGCTCTTTGGAATAATGATAGGCAATAAAAAAAATGAAGCCACTGAGAAAGCATAAGATAATAAACAGCGTTTTTTTATAACGAGTCATGGTTAACTCCACGATACGATAGAGTTAAACAGTCTGCAGCTGTGTTATTACTATAGTTTTTTTTGCATGCCATAACAATCAATCCGGGAGATGACTTATCGAGAGGGAAATATAGCCAGGGGTATTTTTTGCAATCAATTCCAGATCCTAATATACGGTTCTTATATTTATCGAGATCTTTCAGCCCATCAATGCTATCTTCTGTAACATTGAAATGACAACCATTTATTTGTGCAACAGTTTTGTAATCTTTAAAGAATGATTTGGGCTGACTATTGTGCCAGAGAAAAAATGCGGTAAGCAAACCTACGGAAAATGCACTTAGCATGGGTAAATAATTTTTAGATCGCCTGACTATATTTCTGAGATAATTATCTGGATGAGCACTTGTCTCTTTAAACTCATCTTTAACATTCAAGGATTGGGGAGATATGGTCTTTTGTGCATCTGCAGAAGGGATTATTACATGGTTTTCTATGCTTACATCATTACTGAGCTTAAAACCTTTTCTCGGTACGGTTGCAATAAGCGAATGGTTGGTTTCACCAACCGTGCGAAACCCGCGTCTGATAATCGATATATTTTGATATAACGTGTTGACCGGTACTCGCATGCCTTCTTCTTCCCAGACTCTGGAGAAAAAATCCTGTTGTGCAACCACATCAGGAAAGGCTTCAAGTAGCAGCGATAAGCACCTGCTTGCTGGCGTTGTCAGAACGGCGTTAAGCTCGGCGTCATGTACCGAAATTAATTTTCTGTGCTCTGGCCAGAACTCAATATTATCGTTAATAATCCAGTACATACGTCAATGAAACACAAAATTAAGTAAATTGAAATTATATAGTTTGATAAGTATATTAGTATTCATGTAATAAATATATATTAATTTTATATTTATCATGCAAACTATAATTATAGCATATCAATGCAACTTAAAATTCCATGTGAATTAACAAATTTAACACTCTTAACCGTTGTCTTTATGCCTTCTTCTCGCAATATCTTTTCATTTTTGCGGTAGCGCGTAAGGTGACATAATTAAATAAGCGCTCAAATAAACTGAATTAAAAGTTCATGTGATAAAATACGGGCATCTTTATAAGTGCCCGTATATACAATGCTTATTATTATTGACAGTTACGTTTCAGTGCTGAACGGAGTGTGAACGGATAAATAATTCGTTTATTTTACCACCCATCCTTTTTTCAATTCTTTGCTTGTAGGCGTAGATGCTACGGATATCCATATCAAGAACCTCTGCAATCTGATATGGATTATAACCAGAAACCATATGTCCCATAATGGTGAATTCCATTTGAGTTAACGTATTGCCTCTGGTAAATGACAAATAACGACCAATGAATAGTTGCCTGATCTTTTCGTTGGCAATATCCAGTCCGTCATCATTATATATAATGGCTGATATCGCGGAGTTGTGTTTCCTCCAGTAATTAGCAAGAGATTGCATATTTCGATCGCTTACTAACACTATTCCCATCTCAGTACTCGTAAGATAGTCGATCCAGTCACTCTCTAAAAAAAGGCGTAAAAAGCTTACTGAAAAATCTACAAAAATATATCCGCTTAATCGCGCATTGTGGTTTTTACTTAATATACCTTCAACCACGCCACGATTAAAATACGAACTCTCTTCGGGCCACATACAAAAACATGCATTTGCACAATACTGCAAACGTGGTGATTTTTCTGGCATTATTTGGCAATGCATTGAGCAACTATTGCATGTAAGACTTTTATAGCGACTACAAAGCCTCATGTTAATAACCTCCCTATTCATAGATAATTGCATAATTTCATTGGTTATTGATGATGTCAATACACTCTGATTTAGTAAGCTTTTTATGAAAAATTGTGTTTAATCCGTATTTGATATTATTCTTAATGACATATTTAAGCGTGCATCATTAAGCTTTAAATGTGATTGGATTTCACTCAGTTAATCATGTTGACCTTATTGCAAATCAGACAAGTGCCTAATGTATTAAGAATATCTATACTGCAAATTGTTTTCGAATGACCAGAAGATATCTTGTAAATCTAAGTGATGCATCTTAAATAGTCTTAATTAAGATGTTCAGATTTTTATTTAGGATAACAGCTTGATAATGTTCGTTTAAGTTATGGAGCGTTTGGGGAGGGGGAACAATGCAAGATGTGCACTGTAAGAATTGGAATGGTTCAAAATAGTGGTTATTTTGAACCATTCACGTCAGTGATTAGCTAAAGAACATTACCGATACGCACAGGATACCGACGATCAACGTAATTAGATTTCCGATGGAGCGCCAGGGCTTAAGTGCCGGGATGAGATATGTTGACAGCGTTGGCATGATAAAAAGAATCATGGCAATAAGTGGACCACTGATCGCATAAATCATCGAAATTGCATTAGGGTTGATGCAGCAAACGATGAAAGTAATCAGTGATACTAACATAATTGATAGCGCGCGGTTAAATGCACGGCTTTTTTTAACCCCTGCCTGCTGTAGCGTTGTTTTGACTAATTCCGTTGCACCTTCAATAACACCAAAATAGGTACCTAAAAATGATTTAGACATTGCTACAACCGCGACAATTATTCCGGAAATCGACAACCATGCAGGGGCATTTGGCAGCATAGAAAGTGCCGATAAAATGGTAACGCCTTCCTCTTTAGCTGTTTCAATATAAGAAGGTGGTATTGATAACAGGCAGCTAAAGACGAAGAAAAGCACGCTCACACAGATGATGAGATAAGCGACTTTCATAATTTTTTTGCATTTATCCATAGCGTGTTCGCCATATTTTTCACGTCTGTCAATAGCAAACGTAGAAATAATGGGCGTATGGCTAAAGGCGAAAACCATCACGGGAATCGATATCCATATCTGGTGAAGGGTATTCTGATTGAACTCTACCTGGGTAGTTAATAGAGCGGGTTGCCAGCTACCGACGAGGTAGAAAGAAAGAAATAAGAAATAGGCAATTAGTGGAAACACCAAAAATCCCATTACCCGAATTGTGGCATGGCGCCCCATCAGAAAGATGAGATTCAGAATTAACACAACACCCAGACTCACCAGCATACGAATGCGCAGGTCGATGACCATATGCTTTGCCAGTTGTTCTGTCAGCGAATTGGTGATTGCCACTGCATATATCAACACGACGACAAAAAAAGCAATGAAGTAAAGAGTGGTAATCAGATTGCCGATCTTCTTGCCATAGTAATGAGTTACTGCGCCAGTAATCCCTTCGCCTGCGGATGTTTTTGAAGAAAGGATGAACTGGCACAGGGCCTTATGTGGCCAATATGTTAAAGGCCATGCGACCAGTGCTGTAATAAACAGGACTACCGCTCCCGCTGAACCTAGCTGAATAGGGAGAAAGAGCGTGCCTGCGCCAACGGCTGTGCCGTAAAGTGCGAAGCTCCAGAGAGTTTCTTCTTTTGACCAAATTTTAGACATTATTTGAACGTATCATCTACAAATTAAGAAAAATGGAGGGCAATTTACCATAAACCAGGTCAAACATGGGAGATTAACGCTATATCAGCTCATGGATTCATGGGTTAGTAGATGCAAACCTTGCGTGCCAGTTGGGTATCCATCCCTCATTCCGGTGAATTTCCTTTGTGATAAAAATCACTATTTTTAAACATTTAAAATAATTTTTATTAACAATCATTTACTATTGCGCTGTTAATCTGTGCGAGGTTGTGATGAAAGACGTTGTGATTGTCGGGGCGTTACGAACACCTATCGGCTGCTTTCGTGGAGCGTTGGCTGGCCATTCTGCCGTAGAACTTGGTAGCCTGGTCGTGAAAGCGTTATTAGAACGCACTGGCGTTGCTGCACATGCGGTGGATGAAGTGATTCTGGGGCAGGTTCTGACCGCAGGGGCTGGGCAGAATCCAGCACGGCAATCGGCCATTAAAGGTGGTCTACCCAACAGTGTTTCGGCAATTACGATTAATGATGTTTGTGGTTCCGGGTTAAAAGCACTGCATCTTGCCACACAAGCGATCCAGTGTGGCGAGGCTGATATTGTCATCGCCGGTGGTCAGGAAAACATGAGTCGCGCACCACATGTCCTGACAGATAGCCGTACCGGAGCACAGCTTGGCGATAGCCAACTGGTTGATAGTCTAGTGCATGATGGCTTATGGGATGCATTCAATGATTACCATATTGGTGTCACTGCCGAAAATCTGGCGCGTGAATATGGTATCAGCCGTCAATTACAAGATGCCTATGCACTTAGTTCACAACAAAAAGCGCGGGCGGCCATTGACGCTGGACGATTCAACGATGAGATTGTCCCGGTAAGAACGCAAAACAATGGGCAACTATTGATTGTTGATACCGATGAGCAGCCGCGTACGGATGCCAGTGCAGAAGGGCTGGCGAGCTTAAATCCGTCATTTGATAGCCACGGTTCTGTTACTGCGGGTAATGCTTCATCTATTAATGATGGTGCTGCAGCAGTAATGATGATGAGCGAAGCCAAAGCGCGAGCATTGAATTTACCCGTGCTGGCACGTATTCGCGCCTTTGCCAGTGTTGGTGTTGATCCTGCGCTGATGGGGATTGCTCCGGTATATGCGACTCGCCGTTGCCTTGAGCGTGTGGGCTGGCAGCTTTCTGATGTCGATCTTATTGAGGCTAATGAAGCGTTTGCCGCGCAGGCGCTTTCCGTTGGCAAAATGCTCGAATGGGATGAACGTCGGGTCAATGTTAACGGTGGCGCAATTGCGTTGGGTCACCCGATTGGCGCATCCGGTTGCCGTATTCTGGTTTCTTTGGTCCATGAAATGGTAAAACGCAACGCGCGTAAAGGGCTGGCTACACTTTGTATTGGCGGTGGTCAGGGCGTGGCGTTAACTATTGAACGTGACGACCCGATCTAAATTCCTTTCTATTCGTTAAACATCTGCCGCCATCAAGCCATTTCATGATGATGGTTGGCACGTCTGCGCACATACCCCATAGACTCTGAGTTTTTCCTTCACCTGACTTATTCGTGATCGACGCGACACTTTTCTCAATCCCTTATCGAAAAATGAAACAATGTTTTATTTTTGATTGAAAAGCGCACTGTGCAGGCATATCATCCTTTAAAGAATAAAACGAAACGATGTTTCACAATCGTTGTAATTTTACAGTTCAATGATTATCGGAGGTTGATGTGGACGTAAGACAGAGCATCCACAGTGCGCATGCAAAAACGCTGGATACACAGGGGCTGCGCAATGAATTTTTGGTTGAAAAGGTATTCGTCGCGGATGAGTACACGATGGTTTACAGCCACATTGACCGCATTATTGTTGGCGGCATTATGCCGGTAGCAAAAACGGTTTCTGTTGGCGGGGAAGTTGGAAAACAACTGGGCGTGAGCTACTTCCTGGAGCGTCGCGAGCTGGGCGTTATTAATATTGGCGGCGCTGGTACGATTACCGTCGATGGTCAATGCTACGAAATCGGTCACCGCGACGCTCTCTATGTTGGCAAAGGTGCAAAAGAAGTGGTCTTTGCCAGCATTGATAGTGCCACTCCGGCGAAGTTTTATTACAACTGCGCACCTGCTCATACGACGTATCCCACTAAAAAAGTGACCCCGGCTGAAGTCGCTCCGGTTACGCTGGGCGATAACATCACCAGTAATCGTCGCACAATTAACAAATATTTTGTGCCAGATGTGCTGGAAACCTGCCAGTTGAGCATGGGGCTAACGGAGCTGGCTCCGGGAAACCTGTGGAATACCATGCCATGCCACACCCACGAGCGTCGGATGGAAGTTTACTTCTATTTCAACATGGATGATGACGCCTGCGTTTTCCACATGATGGGGCAACCGCAAGAAACGCGTCACATTGTGATGCATAACGAGCAGGCAGTCATTTCCCCGAGTTGGTCTATCCACTCCGGCGTAGGGACCAAAGCTTATACCTTTATCTGGGGCATGGTCGGTGAAAACCAGGTCTTCGATGATATGGACCACGTTGCCGTTAAAGACCTGCGCTAGTTGCGGGCAAAATGAATAAGGTATTATCATGATTTTAAAAGAATTTTCTCTTGATGGTAAAGTCGCGGTAGTCACTGGTTGTGACACAGGACTGGGGCAGGGGATGGCGCTGGGACTGGCGCAAGCGGGCTGTGATATCGTCGGCATTAATATCGTTGAACCGACAGAAACCATTGAACAGGTCACGGCGCTGGGGCGTCGTTTTTTAAGCCTGACCGCCGATCTACGTCAGATTGATGGCATTCCTGCATTGCTGGATCGTGCGGTAGCAGAGTTCGGCCATATTGATATCCTGGTCAATAACGCCGGATTGATTCGCCGTGAAGATGCACTCGATTTCAGTGAAAAAGACTGGGACGATGTGATGAACCTGAACATCAAAAGTGTATTCTTCATGTCCCAGGCGGCGGCGAAACACTTCATCGCACAGGGCAACGGCGGCAAGATTATCAATATCGCGTCCATGCTCTCATTCCAGGGCGGGATCCGCGTACCTTCGTATACCGCATCAAAAAGCGGCGTGATGGGCGTGACCCGTCTGATGGCGAACGAATGGGCAAAACATAACATCAACGTTAATGCGATTGCTCCGGGCTATATGGCGACCAACAATACCCAACAACTGCGGGCTGATGAACAGCGTAGTGCGGAAATTCTTGACCGCATCCCGGCAGGGCGTTGGGGATTGCCGAGCGATCTGATGGGGCCAGTGGTGTTCCTTGCCTCCAGTGCTTCAGACTATGTGAATGGTTATACCATCGCTGTAGATGGCGGCTGGCTGGCGCGTTAATTTACTCAATTCACTTTTATGACCCTGCCGTTCATTCAGTATGGCAGGGTTTTTTATACCTGTAGATCATCATAATCCATATCTCGGTTATGAAAAAATCCATATCAATTATCAATTAATAAACTTTATGAGTTTTATCTGCTTTAAAATTAGGTAGTTAATAATAACGTTAATAATTTTACTTAATTTGAAAATTGGAATATCCATCACATAACCGCATGTCGTAGCAATTTAATCCATATTTATACTGATTCCGACCTGACACCAGAATGAGTTGTTCACGTATTTTTTCACTATGTCTTATTCTCTGCTGGCAGGAAAAAAATGGTTACTATCAATACGGAATCTGCTTTAACGCCGCGTCCTCTGCGAGATACGCGTCGTATGAATATGTTTGTTTCGGTAGCTGCTGCGGTCGCAGGATTGTTATTCGGTCTTGATATCGGGGTCATCGCCGGAGCGTTGCCGTTCATTACCGATCACTTTGTGCTAACCAGTCGATTGCAGGAATGGGTGGTCAGTAGCATGATGCTCGGCGCGGCAATTGGTGCGCTGTTCAATGGTTGGCTGTCGTTCCGCCTGGGACGTAAATACAGTTTGATGGCAGGGGCTATCCTGTTTGTGCTCGGTTCGATAGGGTCAGCTTTTGCGACCAGCGTAGAAATGTTAATCGCCGCTCGTGTGGTGCTTGGTATTGCCGTGGGGATTGCCTCTTATACAGCTCCACTGTACCTCTCTGAAATGGCAAGTGAAAATGTACGTGGCAAGATGATCAGTATGTACCAGTTGATGGTAACGCTGGGCATCGTGCTGGCGTTTTTATCCGACACGGCATTCAGCTATAGCGGTAACTGGCGTGCAATGTTAGGTGTTCTTGCCTTACCGGCAGTCCTGCTGATTATTCTGGTTGTTTTCCTGCCAAATAGCCCGCGCTGGCTGGCGGAGAAAGGGCGTCATATCGAGGCGGAAGAAGTGCTGCGTATGCTGCGCGATACATCAGAAAAAGCGCGAGAAGAACTTAACGAAATTCGTGAAAGCCTGAAGTTAAAACAGGGCGGTTGGGCGCTGTTTAAAATCAACCGTAACGTCCGTCGTGCGGTATTCCTCGGTATGTTGTTGCAGGCGATGCAACAATTTACCGGTATGAACATCATCATGTACTACGCGCCGCGCATCTTCAAAATGGCGGGCTTTACGACGACCGAACAGCAGATGATTGCGACTCTGGTCGTGGGGCTAACCTTTATGTTTGCTACTTTCATTGCGGTGTTTACGGTAGATAAAGCCGGGCGTAAACCGGCACTGAAAATTGGTTTCAGCGTGATGGCGTTAGGCACTCTGGTGCTGGGCTATTGCCTGATGCAGTTTGATAACGGCACGGCTTCCAGTGGCCTGTCCTGGCTCTCTGTTGGCATGACGATGATGTGTATTGCCGGTTATGCGATGAGTGCCGCGCCAGTGGTGTGGATCCTGTGCTCTGAAATTCAGCCGCTGAAATGCCGCGATTTTGGTATTACCTGTTCGACCACCACGAACTGGGTGTCGAACATGATTATCGGCGCGACCTTCCTGACGCTGCTCGACAGCATTGGTGCTGCCGGTACGTTCTGGCTCTACACCGCGCTGAACATTGCGTTTGTGGGTATTACCTTCTGGCTCATTCCGGAAACCAAGAATGTCACGCTGGAACATATCGAACGCAAACTGATGGCAGGCGAGAAGTTGAGAAATATTGGCATCTGATGTCTCTGGCCGGATGTGCTGTACATCCGGCCTTTTTTTCGCTAATAGAGATCAGGCGCCAGGCCGTTGAGTTCCTTATTCAGCCTTGCAGCATTAACTCACAAGTCAGGAGAAAGGAATGAAAACAATTGGTCTGCTAGGGGGTATGAGCTGGGAATCCACTATTCCTTACTATCGTCTGATAAATGAAGGCATTAAACAGCGACTTGGTGGGCTTCACTCGGCGCAAGTGCTACTACATAGCGTTGATTTTCATGAAATAGAAGAGTGTCAACGTCGCGGGGAGTGGGACAAAGCAGGAGAAATTCTGGCTGAAGCGGCGCTTGGCTTACAGCGGGCGGGGGCTGAAGGCATTGTGTTATGTACCAATACGATGCACAAAGTAGCGGATGCTATCGAATCCCGTTGTTCACTGCCTTTCTTACATATTGCGGATGCCACTGGACGTGCAATTACCCGTGCCGGAATGACTCGCGTGGCGCTGCTGGGTACACGCTACACCATGGAACAGGATTTTTATCGTGGGCGACTGGCGGCGCAATTTTCCATCGACTGTCTGATCCCTGAAGCGGATGAAAGGGCGAAAATTAATCAGATTATTTTTGAAGAACTGTGTCTGGGGCATTTTAGCGAAACATCACGCACTTATTATGCGCAAGTGATTGCTCGCCTTGCAGAACAGGGCGCGCAGGGCGTCATTTTTGGCTGTACGGAAATTGGTTTACTGGTGCCAGAAGAGCGCAGTGTTCTGCCTGTGTTTGATACTGCAGCTATTCATGCCGAGGATGCAGTAGCCTTTATGCTGTCGTAATTCGCTACAAAATAGCCTCAAGAGCAGCAACCAGTTTTGGTAAACCGGTTTGTAAATGCTTGCTGAATGCCTGCACCAGTGCTGATGACGGGCGGTGCAGGGGGCGAATCAGGCTGACGGTGAAGGGAACCGCAATACTGAACCGTCGAACCACTAATCCGCTTGCCGCATAATCCAGAGCGGTGAGCGGGTTAACTACCGAAACTCCCGCCCCCGCCCGTACCATCGCGCAAACTGACGCGGCGCTATGGGTTTCTACTATCATGCGTCGTTTAACCTGATTCTCACTAAACAACTGATCCAACAGCTGGCGATAGCTGTCAGTACGGGAAAGGCTGATGTAGTTCTCACCCTGAAAATCTTCCGGTGTTAATACCTTTTTTACCGCCAGCGGATGACCTGGCGGTAAAACACACACTTCATCTAAAGACAGTAATTCGGTACGTTCCGTACCCGCAGGTGTATGCAGCGTTTCGGTGAGTCCGAGATCATGACGCTGTGCCGAAAGCCACTCTTCAAGTAGCGGCGATTCCTGCGGGATAATGTTTAAGCTGACTTCAGGATAACGGGCCAGAAACGGTTGTAGCAGCGGCGGCAAAAAAGACTGCGAAAAGACCGGCAGGCAGGCAATAGACAGTTCTCCCTGACGAAACTCGCGCAGACTTTCGGCGGCGCTGACGATGCGATCCAGCCCATACCAGGAGCGCTGAACCTCTTCAAACAGACGCAGCCCTTGAACGGTAGGGTGTAATCGACCGCGTACGCGTTCAAACAGTTTCAATCCGATCACCTTTTCAAAGCGCGCCAGTTCGCGGCTGACGGTTGGCTGTGAAGTATGCAGCAGTTGTGCCGCCTCAGTCAGGCTGCCGGCGGTCATAACCGCATGAAAAATTTCAATATGACGTAAGTTAACGGCGGCCATTGGCGCTCTCTCGCAATCCGGTAATCCATATCATTTTTGCATAGACTCGACATAAATCGATATTTTTTATTCTTTTTATGATGTGGCGTAATCATAAAAAAGCACTTATCTGGAGTTTGTTATGCCACATTCACTGTTCAGCCCCGATACCGATCTCACCGCCGAAAATCTACTGCGTTTGCCCTCAGAATTTGGCTGCCCGGTGTGGGTCTACGATGCGCAAATTATTCGTCGGCAGATTGCAGCGCTGAAACAGTTTGATGTGGTGCGCTTCGCGCAGAAAGCCTGTTCCAATATCCATATTTTGCGCTTAATGCGCGAACAGGGCGTGAAAGTGGATTCCGTCTCATTGGGGGAAATCGAACGCGCGTTGGCGGCGGGATATAATCCGCAAACGCATCCCGATGACATTGTCTTTACTGCGGATGTTATCGATCAGGCGACGCTCGATCGCGTCAGTGAATTACAAATTCCAGTAAACGCCGGCTCCGTTGATATGCTCGAACAACTAGGCCAGGTTTCGCCAGGGCATCGGGTATGGCTGCGCGTTAACCCAGGCTTTGGTCACGGTCATAGCCAAAAAACCAATACCGGTGGCGAAAACAGCAAGCACGGCATCTGGTATACCGATCTTCCGGCCGCGCTGGAAGTCATACAACGTCATCATCTGCAATTGGTTGGCATTCACATGCATATCGGTTCTGGTGTTGATTATGCGCATCTGGAGCAGGTGTGTGGCGCGATGGTGCATCAGGTCATCGAATTCGGTCAGGATTTACAGGCTATTTCTGCGGGGGGCGGGCTTTCTGTTCCGTATCAGCAGGGAGAAGAGGCGGTTGATACTGAACATTATTATGGTCTGTGGAATGCCGCGCGTGAGCAAATCGCCCGCCATCTCGGTCACCCTGTGAAACTGGAAATCGAACCGGGCCGCTTCCTGGTAGCGCAGTCTGGTGTGTTAATTACCCAGGTGCGGAGCGTCAAACAAATGGGGAGTCGCCACTTTGTGCTGGTTGACGCTGGATTTAACGATCTGATGCGCCCGGCAATGTACGGCAGTTATCACCATATTAGCGCGCTGGCGGCTGATGGTCGCTCTCTTGAACATGCGCCAACGGTGGAAACCGTTGTCGCAGGGCCATTATGTGAATCGGGCGATGTCTTTACCCAGCAGGAAGGGGGGAATGTCGAAACCCGTGCCTTACCGGAAGTGAAGGCGGGCGATTATCTGGTGCTGCATGATACCGGCGCATATGGTGCGTCAATGTCATCTAACTACAATAGTCGCCCACTGTTGCCAGAAGTTCTGTTTGATAATGGTCAGGCGCGGCTGATTCGCCGCCGCCAGACCATTGAGGAATTACTGGCGCTCGAGTTGCTTTAATCGCGGCTAGTCGCTGGCTGCGTTATGACTTGCATCCAGCGACGGTGTTGAAACTGAATGGCGACGTACCAGCGTAGGACTAAAGACGTTGGTGATTTCTGGCAGTGGGCGATTATCCGCCAGCGCCAATGCCAGTTCTGCAGCCTGGGTCGCCATTGTCACTATTGGGTAACGGACCGTGGTCAGCCGTGGGCGTACATAACGTGACACCAGCACATCATCAAAACCAATCAGCGAAATTTCACCCGGTACATCAATCCCATTGTCATTGAGCACGCCCATCGCGCCTGCCGCCATTGAGTCGTTATAACAAGCCACGGCGGTAAAATTTCTGCCTCTTCCCAACAGTTCAGTCATCGCCTGTTCGCCACCGCTTTCGTCCGGTTCGCCGAAAGTCACCAGCCGATCATTAGCAGGAATACCGCTTTCGGCAAGGGCATCGTAATACCCTCGCAGACGATCTTCGGCATCAGAAATAGAGTGGTTAGAGCAGAGATAACCAATGCGCGTATGACCCTGCTGAATTAAATGGCGTGTCGCCAGCCAGGCACCGTAGCGATCGTCCAGAGCGATACAACGACTCTCAAAACCCGGAAGGATCCGGTTGATTAACACCATGCCGGGTATTTGCTTCATCAATGAGGACAAATCGGCATCCGGGATCATTTTGGCATGGACGACCAGCGCGGCGCAGCGATGGCGAATCAACTGCTCAATGGCCTGGCGCTCTTTTTGTTCGTTGTGGTAACCGTTGCCAATTAATAAGAAATTACCGGTATGGTAAGCCACCTGTTCGACCGCTTTCACCATTGCACCGAAAAACGGATCGGAAACATCACCAACGACCAGGCCAACCGTTTCAGTGGTCTGTTGAGCCAACGCGCGGGCGTTAGCGTTCGGGTGATAACTCAGAGATTCCATTGCGCTATGCACAGCCAGACGAGAAGCTTCGCTGGCTTTTGGAGAGTTATTAATGACGCGGGAAACGGTGGCGACTGAAACGCCTGCCAGTCGGGCTACATCCTTAATGGTCGCCATGAAAATACCTTTGTGGGTAAACGCTTACATTCTGTCAGTGTTACGGAAAACGCCCGTTGGTTCAAGGGGCGTTGTGATTTCAGCGTGGGAAGTGTGCGCGAAACGAGAATACGTAAGGAAAAAAAGAGATTGCAAACCTTTGGTTACACTTTGCGAAACGCTGTTGCGATTGACTGCTGGTGGCATTTGTCTACAGGTTGATAAAGTGGTGATCCCAGAGGTATTGATAGGTGAAGTCAACTTCGGGTTGAGCACATGAATTACACCAGCCTGCGCAGATGCGCAGGTTTTTTTTGCCTGTCGCAAATCTGTAACAGTAACCGACAATTTACACACCTCGTTGCATTTCCCTTCATTCCTTTGCTTTTTCTCGCTGGCGAAGCGTCGTCGTGCGGACCACAATCAAGATCCCAGAGGTATTGATTGGTGAGATTATTCGGTACGCTCTTCGTACCCTGTCTCTTGCACCAACCTGCGCGGATGCGCAGGTTTTTTTTCGCACCGACTTTACTATCGCTCGAGCTCTTCATCTCGTGTAATCTCACCGCATTCGCATTTAATGAATAATGAGCAAAGGGAGTTGAAATGCTTTTTAGCTTTTTTCGAAATTTGTGCCTTGCTCTGTACCGCGTTCGCGTGACAGGTGACACCCAGGCGCTGAAGGGCGAGCGCGTTCTTATCACGCCCAATCACGTCTCTTTTATTGATGGCATTCTGTTGGCGCTATTTTTACCCGTTCGCCCGGTGTTTGCTGTTTACACCTCCATCAGCCAGCAGTGGTATATGCGTTGGTTGAAATCATTTATCGACTTCGTTCCTCTCGATCCGACACAGCCGATGGCAATCAAACATCTGGTTCGTTTGGTGGAACAAGGCCGTCCGGTAGTGATTTTCCCGGAGGGGCGCATCACGACCACCGGTTCGCTGATGAAAATTTACGATGGCGCCGGTTTTGTGGCGGCGAAGTCAGGCGCGACGGTTATTCCGGTGCGAATTGAAGGGGCGGAGCTTACGCACTTCAGTCGCCTGAAAGGTCTGGTTAAACGGCGCTTGTTCCCGCAAATTCATCTGCATATTTTGCCTCCCACGCAGGTGCCGATGCCAGATGCGCCGCGCGCCCGTGACCGCCGTAAAATCGCGGGGGAAATGCTGCACCAAATTATGATGGAAGCGCGTATGGCGGTACGCCCACGTGAAACGCTGTACGAATCACTACTGAGCGCAATGTACCGTTTTGGGGCCAGGAAAAAGTGTGTCGAAGACGTCAACTTTACCCCAGATACCTATCGCAAGTTGCTCACTAAAACACTGTTTGTTGGTCGCATCCTCGAAAAATATAGCGTTGAAGGGGAAAGAATCGGCTTAATGCTGCCCAATGCGGGCATTAGTGCGGCAGTGATTTTTGGGGCCATCGCCCGTCGCCGTATTCCGGCAATGATGAACTACACCGCCGGGGTAAAAGGGCTGACCAGTGCTATTACTGCCGCCGAAATCAAAACTATCTTCACTTCCCGCCAGTTCCTCGACAAAGGCAAACTCTGGCATCTGCCGGAGCAGCTGACTCAGGTACGCTGGGTGTATCTGGAAGATTTAAAAGCGGATGTCACCACTGCCGACAAAGTGTGGATCTTCGCCCATCTGTTGATGCCGCGTCTGGCACAGGTAAAACAGCAGCCAGAAGAAGAGGCGCTGATCCTCTTTACCTCCGGTTCTGAAGGCCATCCGAAAGGCGTCGTCCATAGCCATAAAAGCATTCTGGCGAACGTCGAGCAGATTAAAACGATTGCCGATTTCACCACCAACGATCGCTTTATGTCGGCGTTACCGCTGTTTCACTCCTTTGGTTTAACTGTTGGCTTGTTTACGCCCCTGCTGACGGGCGCAGAAGTCTTCCTTTACCCCAGTCCATTGCATTACCGCATTGTGCCTGAACTGGTGTACGACCGCAGTTGTACTGTGCTTTTCGGCACTTCGACCTTCCTTGGTCATTACGCGCGCTTCGCCAACCCGTATGACTTCTATCGTCTACGCTATGTGGTGGCTGGCGCGGAGAAACTACAAGAAAGCACCAAACGACTTTGGCAGGATAAATTTGGCCTGCGTATTCTTGAAGGCTACGGCGTGACTGAATGCGCGCCAGTGGTGTCCATCAACGTACCGATGGCAGCGAAACCCGGCACCGTCGGGCGCATTTTGCCGGGGATGGATGCACGTCTGCTGGCGGTTCCGGGTATTGAAGAAGGTGGTCGCCTGCAACTAAAAGGGCCGAACATAATGAACGGCTACCTGCGGGTAGAGAAACCAGGCGTGCTGGAAGTGCCAACGGCTGAGAACATCCACGGTGAGATGGAGCGCGGCTGGTATGACACTGGCGATATCGTGCGTTTTGATGAACAGGGATTTGTGCAGATTCAGGGGCGGGCAAAACGCTTCGCCAAAATTGCCGGAGAGATGGTTTCACTGGAAATGGTGGAACAACTGGCACTTGGTGTTTCTCCAGATAAAGTCCATGCCACCGCGATTAAGAGCGACGCCAGTAAAGGCGAGGCGCTGGTATTGTTCACTACAGACAGCGAACTGACGCGCGATAAACTACAGCAATACGCCCGCGAGCACGGCGTACCGGAACTTGCCGTACCGCGTGACATTCGCTATCTGAAACAGATGCCATTACTGGGTAGCGGCAAGCCTGACTTTGTCACGTTGAAAAGTTGGGTAGACGAAGCGGAAAAACACGATGAGTGAGTCAGTGCACACTAACACTTCGCTATGGTCGAAGGGAATGAAAGCAGTTATTGCCGCGCAGTTTCTCTCTGCGTTTGGCGATAACGCGCTGCTGTTTGCCACTCTGGCGCTACTGAAAGCGCAGTTCTACCCAGACTGGAGTCAGCCAATCCTGCAAATGGTGTTTGTGGGCGCTTACATTCTTTTTGCGCCGTTTGTCGGTCAGGTGGCGGATAGCTTTGCGAAAGGCCGGGTAATGATGTTTGCCAACGGCCTTAAGTTGCTGGGGGCTGCCAGTATCTGTTTTGGCATTAATCCGTTTCTCGGTTATACGCTGGTGGGCGTCGGTGCAGCGGCTTATTCTCCGGCGAAATACGGTATTCTTGGCGAGTTAACAACCGGTAATCAGTTAGTGAAAGCTAACGGCTTGATGGAAGCCTCCACCATTGCGGCGATTTTACTCGGTTCCGTAGCCGGTGGCGTGCTGGCGGACTGGCATGTTCTTGCTGCGCTGGCGGCCTGTGCGCTGGCTTATGCTGGCGCGGTAGCCGCAAATCTCTACATTCCGAAACTGGCGGCGGCGCGTCCGGGACAGTCGTGGAATCTTATCAACATGACCCGCAGTTTCCTGAATGCCTGCACCTCGCTATGGCGCAATGGTGAAACACGATTTTCGCTGGTGGGAACCAGTTTATTCTGGGGCGCGGGGGTTACGTTGCGTTTCCTGTTGGTGCTGTGGGTGCCGGTGGCGCTGGGCATTACCGATAACGCGACCCCGACCTATCTCAACGCGATGGTGGCAATTGGCATCGTGGTTGGTGCGGGGGCGGCAGCAAAACTGGTCACCCTGGAAACCGTATCACGCTGCATGCCAGCCGGCATTTTGATTGGCGTGGTGGTGCTGATTTTCTCCCTGCAACACGAGCTGCTGCCAGCCTATGCCTTGCTGATGTTGATTGGCGTACTTGGGGGCTTTTTTGTGGTACCGCTCAATGCATTATTACAGGAGCGAGGCAAAAAAAGCGTCGGGGCGGGGAATGCGATTGCAGTACAAAATCTCGGCGAAAACAGCGCCATGCTGCTGATGTTGGGAATTTACTCGTTGGCAGTAATGGTAGGCATCCCAGTCGTGCCCATAGGCATTGGCTTTGGTGCGCTGTTTGCGCTGGCAATAACGGCGCTGTGGATTTGGCAACGCCGTCATTAATCTTTTGCCAGATGGCACATTCAGCCATCTGGTGAAGGTCACATTCCCGAAGGGTGCATACCTTTCGGATACTTCACGCTGTAAGAGAATGGCAGACTCACGTTCTCTTTGCCTGACAGTTTCAGCGTCCAGGTCAGTTCACCCGTTTTCGCATCAAACTGCGCCTGCCCGTACTGCATTTTTTCTACCGTAATATCACTATTAGCACTGACTGGGATCTGGTCGAGCAGAGTAATATCCACCGCTTCGCCGTAGCTGTTCTTCACATTAAGGGTGTAACTGAAGTTACGTATTGCGCTGTCGTTAAAGATAGATAACGCATTCTCTTTTTTGAGTGCGGCTTTACGCTGAATAATCAACTTAGGATCGCGGTTAAGCTGAATATCCAGCGACTTGCCATCTTCCGGCGGCTGCAAATAACCCACGCCGGTACGGTTGTTGCCAAAGAAGATCTGACTTTCTCCGGGGATTAAATTTAACTGTTCCCACTCTTTAATTTGCACCTGGAGCCAGGCGTCATTACTGATCTTTGGAATAGCAAAGAAGCGATATTTACCGTTGACCGACTCTTCCTTAATGACCACCGTGCGCGCGGTATTATCGCTGTCGATTTGCCACGGCAGCGAAAGTGCATAGCGAACATTTTGCGCGGTGAAACTTTCTGGTTGCGGTGAAACGGGCGCTGCTGATGCCGCATACATGCGCCCGGCTCGTTGCTCCCTTGTTTTTTGCATCTCTGTCTCCAGGGCTTTCTGCAATTCTGAGGCATCCTGGTCAGAGGACTCTCGCGAACGCTGTTCCATTACGGGTTCCCGCTTATAAGTTGATGCTGAAAGCGAGCCGCCACCATACTCCGGTACATCCACATACTGTGTTTCCAGTTGCGGCAAGGTGAGATGAGTATCAGGTTCATTGGTCGAGAGCACGAGATTAACGTTTTTCCATGCAAGCCCGGTGTACTGGCGAATATTAGCCTTATAAACCAGACGAAGCGGTTGGTTGATAGCACTTGCGTGAACATCATAGAGCGGCGTCCATGCGGCATTTGGCGTCATATAGCGCACCACTGCCTTCGCCGTGACGGCTTGGGGGGCATAGACCTTAGCGATAATAACCTGCGGATCATCGGCAGCCTCTGAATCGCCGTTACTCATACTCTCGCGTTGCTCCAGCTTTTCAACTTCAAGCAGGTTATCAGCAAGTTTCTGCGTCAACTCATTGTCGGCTCGTAGTAACTCACCATTTTTCTCTTTCACCATTTGCAGATACTTGCCAACTTCGGCGGCACTTTTATTGGTTAATGTGCTATTTGCCTCTAATACCTTAATTTGAGCCGCAATATTGTTTTTCTCGGCGGTTAGTTTTGCCTGTTCCACCTTTGCTGCTTTTAACTGTTGCTGAATCTCTGACGGCAACGCATTCGGCTGTGTTTCCATTAGCGCGATACGTGAGGAAAGCACCGTCACTCCGTTATCGATAGAGATAGCGATGCTGTCGTCGGTTACCGAATTGGCAATATGGGTGAAGATGATTTCGCTTTCACCTGCCGGTAAGTTGAGTGTCTCTTCACCTTGCAGGCTGGCACCATGCAGATAAACAGTGACGTCTTTAAGTGTTAGCGGTTGGGTTAACTGCGTCCCCCAGGCGGAGGACATACACCCAGTAAGCAACATAGCGAGGGGAAGAGGTTTGAAAATCAACATGGTTATCCTTAACAATGGGCACAGACATTGAAACGCGCGCTGGCGTTGACCGAAAGAGTCTATTGCGCTTTGTCAGGAAAGATGCGGCGAAAAGTAGTGAATATATTCTGAAAAGTGGGAAAAAAGACGCCTGGCGCAAAACGCCAGGCGAGAGGATCACGGTGCCGGATAAGTATAAACCTGATGCACCGCTTCAATTTCTGCCAACACGTCTTCGCTTAACTCCAGATGCAAACTTTCGACGTTAGTTTTCAGCTGTTCCATCGTTGTTGCGCCCAGCAGAGTGCTGGCAACAAACGGTTGACGACGCACAAAGGCCAGAGCCATCTGAGCTGGATCCAGACCATGACGTTTGGCTATATCAACATACGCCGCGACGGCTTTTTGCGTTTGCTCACCGCTGTAGCGAGTGAAGCGGCTAAAGAGTGTATTGCGCGCGCCAGCCGGTTTTGCGCCGTTGAGATATTTCCCGCTCAACGTGCCAAAACCAAGACACGAATAAGCCAGTAACTCGACGCCTTCATACTGGCTGACTTCAGCAAGGCCCACTTCAAAGCTGCGATTTAACAAGCTGTAGGGGTTTTGAATGGTGACGATACGCGGCAGGTCGTGTTTATCCGCGAGATGTAAATAGCGCATTACGCCAAATGCGGTTTCATTCGACACGCCGATATAACGAATTTTCCCCGCGCGTTGGTACTCTGCCAGTGCGTCCAGCGTATCCAGCAGCGAAACCGCAGGCGCAGAATCTGTCCAGCTATAACCGAGCTTGCCGAAACAGTTGGTGGGGCGCTGTGGCCAATGCACCTGATAGAGATCGAGATAATCAGTCTGCAGACGCTTGAGGCTGTCATGCAGAGCTTCGCGAATATTCTTCCGGTCCAGCGCCTGATCCGGGCGGATCCCCTTGTCATTATTACGCGACGGTCCGCTCACTTTGGAGGCGATAATTAATTTTTCGCGGTTGCCATGTTTTGCCAGCCAGTTACCGACATAGGTTTCGGTTAACCCCTGAGTTTCGGGGCGTGGCGGTACCGGGTACATCTCGGCAACGTCGATAAGGTTAATGCCCTGAGCAACGGCATAGTCGAGTTGTGCGTGGGCGTCGGCTTCGCTGTTCTGTTCACCAAACGTCATCGTGCCAAGCCCCAGCGTGCTGACTTCCAGCGAGCTGTGGGGTATACGGTGATATTGCATAGCCGTTTCCTTTTTATAATCACGACATAAGGAATATAAAAATGGCAGAGGGAAGGGAAAAGGGAAAGAGAAAAATCTTAAGGCCAGCCGGATGCTGACCTTATTTTTTAACGTTCAATAATTTGCGAAACATCATCACGGTTTATTTGCATCGCGTTACCTTGCTGATCGTGATAACTCACCAGCCCGGTGTCATCATCAATTTCCGGTTTTCCATCTGTCAAAATCATACGGCCATCTTTGGTCGCCATGACGTAATCACTGGAACAGCCGGAAACGGCAAATGCCAGTCCGACTGCAGAAATTAATACTGCCCATTTTTTCATCCGGTCATCCTCACCTATTTTGCCCATTAATGATAATAGACTGTTTATAATCTGACGTTATACATCATGAAAGCAGGAAAATCTTAAACTGTGAGGAAGAGAGCTGGCCGAACGCTCTCCCGCAGGAGAGCGAACGGAATATCAGAGCGGATTCTTTTTGTTGCGAATCAGGTTGAGGCTTTCAACCGCAATAGAGAAGAACATCGCGAAGTAGATGTAACCTTTCGGTACGTGGATATCGAAACTTTCCAGAATCAGGGTAAAGCCCACCAGAATCAGGAAAGAGAGCGCCAGCATTTTTACCGAAGGGTGGCGTTCGACAAAATCACCAATCGAGCGCGCGGCGAACATCATCACGCCTACGGCAATCACCACTGCTGCCATCATTATGAATAAGTGATCTGACAGGCCCACAGCGGTAATCACCGAGTCGAGGCTGAAAATAATATCCAGCAGCATAATCTGCACGATAGCGCCGAGGAATGATGAAACGCGTGTTTTCAATCCTTCTTCTTCACCTTCGATGGATTCGTGGATTTCCTTGCTGGCTTTCCAGATAAGGAACAGACCGCCGAGTAACAAAATTAAATCGCGAGCGGAAATTTCCTGACTGAAAATTGTAAAAAGCGGATTCGTCAGACGCGTGACCCAGGCAATAGACGCCAGCAGCGCCAGACGCATGACCATAGCCGCTGCCAAACCCAGACGCCGTGCGTGGCCACGTTGTGCTGTAGGTAGTTTTGCCACCACCAGCGAGAGGAAAATAATATTATCGATCCCAAGAACGATCTCCAGCAGCGTCAGCGTACCGAGCGCAAGCCAGGCGTTAGGATCGGTTACCCATGCAAATAACATCAAACAAAGCCCTGCCAAAAAAAATGAAGCGGTAATTATATGCCCGGAATGCGGCAGGTCAAAGCGATGGGTGCTGGATCAAAAAATGACGAGCCAATAGCGCACTGGTGAAATTCTTCTTTAAATAAAAGCCGCGTGGCAGTGTCAGAATCGGTTCACCCTGGGAGCCAATGGCTTCGGTGAGCGCTTTCGCATTCGCCGCTTTAGGTCTTATCTGTAAATATTCCCCGTGACGAGCGGTAATTCTTTCAACTTGACCAAGAACAATCATATCCATTAATTCTTCCCAGTCTTCGCGTAACTGCCGTTCCTCTTCGTCATTTGGACTCCACAGTAATGGCGACCCTACGCGCCGCTGCGCCAGAGGAATACTGCGCTCGCCTTCTACAGGTATCCACAGCACGCGTTTTAACTTGTGACGTACATGGCTGGTTTCCCAGGTGACGCCGCTATTGCCGGTTAAAGGCGCCACGCAAACGAAAGTGGTTTCCAGAGGACGGCCAAGGCTATCCACAGGAATCGTTTTTAGCTCTACGCCCAGGGCCGCAAAATCTTGTTCAGGTTTACTGCCTGCGCTTGCGCCAAGCCAAATTTCCAGCAACACGCCTATCCAGCCTTTATCGCGCTTTAAATTCTCCGGTGCAACCAGCCCGGCAAGTGCCGCCAGCTCACCCAATGTGTAACCGGAAAGTTGCTGTGCTTGCGCAAATAACTGCGCTTCAGTTTCTGGTGGAGAGAGCAATGGGCGAGGCTGGAGCATGGTGTTATACCTTGATTAAAAATTGAGCAGCAATTTTATACCGGATATGCCAAGTGTAACTTTTTCCACGCGTGTTATTCAATTGCATGATTTATATTGCTTTTTAGGCCTCAGATAACCGTGTTGCGCAACGTATGGGGAGGTTTTCCAAATCTGGTCACTGAAAATAAACAGGATCTTACACCATGTTATCCACAGAAAGCTGGGATAACTGTGAAAAACCCTCACTACTGTTTCCATTTACAGCCTTGACGTGCGACGAAACTCCAATTTTTAGTGATGTGGTGCTTAACTTATTGGCACATTCTGTGGATAAATACGACATTGGTTGATCTTTCACCACCTCGTATACAGTGAGTGTGATACAGGTCACGATTTTACCTGTTTGGTAGCGATTTAAGCACCTAGTTCATTGATTAGTAATTATTATTTTGTAATGCCTGAAACAGGGGTGTTCAGAATGCTCTGGGTTTTCCCGTAGTAATTCCGTAGTTCTTCACAACTCTATCCACAGAAAAGGTGAATAAAAACGGTGATGTTCCCCCTCTGCTGTTTATAACTCTGCACTTAACTGTGAGTTATTCAATTGTTATTAGTGTGTAATGCCTTGCAGAGAGTGGTTTACCGCCTTCCAGGAGTATGAAACAATCATTCTCATATAAAGTTTTATTTTGAGGTAGTCCGGTGATTGATGACGATGGCTACCGCCCAAACGTAGGTATCGTGATTTGTAATCGTCAGGGGCAAGTAATGTGGGCCCGTCGATTTGGTCAGCACTCCTGGCAATTTCCGCAAGGCGGAATTAACCCCGGAGAATCCGCAGAACAGGCGATGTACCGTGAATTGTTTGAAGAAGTAGGATTAAGCCGCAAAGACGTTCGAATCCTTGCTTCAACGCGTAACTGGTTGCGCTACAAATTACCAAAACGTTTGGTGCGTTGGGACACGAAGCCGGTGTGTATCGGCCAAAAACAAAAATGGTTTCTCTTGCAGCTGGTGAGCGGCGATGCGGAAATCAATATGCAAACCAGCAGTACACCAGAGTTTGACGGCTGGCGTTGGGTAAGTTACTGGTATCCGGTCAGACAGGTGGTGTCATTTAAACGTGATGTCTACCGCAGGGTAATGAAAGAGTTTGCGAGTGTTGTGATGGCGCTACAGGACAATACGCCTAAACCACAAAACGCATCTACTTATCGACGTAAAAGAGGTT
This sequence comes from Escherichia sp. E3659, assembly GCF_005781135.1. Taxonomy (NCBI): domain Bacteria; kingdom Pseudomonadati; phylum Pseudomonadota; class Gammaproteobacteria; order Enterobacterales; family Enterobacteriaceae; genus Escherichia; species Escherichia sp. E3659. Next base: position 122,445 of record NZ_VATQ01000001.1, read on the forward strand.
AAGTCACGCCAATTATGCTCACTCGCCTGCGCGAAATAGTCGAAAAGGTAGCCAGTGCTCCCCGCCTTAACGAGGCGTTGAATATTCTGGTTACCGACATCTGTCTTGCGATGGATACCGAAGTCTGTTCGGTCTACCTGGCCGATCACGACCGACGTTGTTACTACCTGATGGCGACTCGGGGGCTGAAAAAACCGCGAGGTCGCACCGTAACGCTCGCGTTTGATGAAGGGATCGTCGGCCTGGTTGGCAGGCTGGCGGAACCGATAAACCTTGCGGATGCGCAAAAACATCCCAGCTTCAAATATGTTCCCTCCGTAAAAGAAGAGCGTTTCCGTGCTTTCTTAGGCGTTCCGATTATTCAGCGTCGCCAATTGCTTGGCGTGCTGGTGGTGCAGCAACGAGAGCTACGCCAGTACGATGAAAGCGAAGAATCCTTTCTGGTGACGCTCGCCACCCAGATGGCGGCCATTCTTTCCCAGTCGCAGTTGACTGCCTTATTCGGACAATATCGCCAGACGCGAATCCGCGCATTACCGGCTGCACCCGGCGTGGCGATTGCCGAAGGTTGGCAGGATGCCACTTTACCCTTAATGGAACAGGTGTATCAGGCATCAACGCTGGATCCAGCGCTGGAACGTGAGCGCCTGACCGGAGCGCTGGAAGAGGCAGCTAACGAATTTCGTCGTTACAGCAAACGCTTTGCTGCCGGGGCGCAGAAAGAAACGGCGGCCATTTTCGATCTTTACTCGCACCTGCTTTCCGACACCCGTTTGCGTCGCGAACTGTTTGCCGAGGTGGATAAAGGCTCGGTGGCAGAATGGGCGGTAAAAACGGTCATTGAAAAATTTGCCGAACAGTTTGCCGCGCTAAGTGATAACTATCTCAAAGAGCGCGCTGGCGATTTACGCGCGCTGGGCCAGCGGTTGCTGTTTCACCTTGATGATGCAAATCAGGGGCCGAACGCCTGGCCGGAACGTTTCATTCTGGTGGCAGATGAATTGTCGGCGACGACCCTTGCGGAGTTGCCCCAGGATCGCTTAGTCGGCGTCGTCGTACGCGATGGTGCGGCCAACTCCCATGCGGCGATTATGGTGCGCGCGCTGGGTATTCCTACCGTGATGGGGGCGGACATTCAACCTTCAGTGCTGCATCATCGGACGCTGATTGTTGATGGTTATCGCGGGGAATTACTGGTCGATCCGGAGCCGGTACTGCTGCAAGAATATCAGCGGCTAATTAGTGAAGAGATCGAGCTTAGCCGTCTGGCGGAAGATGACGTCAATTTACCCGCCCAGTTAAAAAGCGGCGAGCGCATTAAAGTCATGCTCAATGCCGGTTTAAGCCCGGAACATGAAGAAAAACTGGGCAGCCGTATTGATGGCATAGGACTTTATCGCACTGAAATCCCATTCATGCTGCAAAGTGGTTTTCCGTCGGAAGAAGAACAGGTGGCGCAATATCAGGGCATGTTGCAAATGTTCAATGATAAGCCTGTCACGCTGCGCACGCTGGATGTTGGTGCTGATAAGCAACTGCCTTACATGCCTATCAGCGAAGAGAATCCATGTCTGGGTTGGCGTGGGATCCGCATTACGCTCGATCAGCCGGAGATCTTTTTGATCCAGGTGCGGGCGATGCTGCGTGCTAATGCAGCAACGGGCAACCTGAACATCTTATTGCCGATGGTCACAAGCCTCGATGAAGTTGACGAAGCACGCCGCCTGATTGAACGTGCCGGACGTGAAGTCGAGGAGATGATCGGCTATGCGATCCCCAAACCGCGTATCGGTATCATGCTGGAAGTGCCATCGATGGTGTTTATGCTGCCGCATCTGGCAAACCGGGTCGATTTTATCTCTGTTGGCACCAACGATCTGACTCAATACATCCTGGCTGTTGATCGTAACAACACGCGAGTTGCGAACATTTATGACAGCTTGCATCCTGCGATGTTACGTGCGCTGGCAATGATCGCCCGGGAAGCGGAAACGCAAGGAATAGATCTCCGTTTGTGTGGCGAAATGGCGGGAGATCCTATGTGCGTAGCAATCCTCATTGGGCTTGGGTATCGCCATCTGTCTATGAACGGGCGTTCTGTCGCGCGCGTAAAATATTTGCTGCGGCGCATTGATTTTGCCGAAGCGGAAAACCTTGCGCAGCGCAGCCTGGAAGCACAACTGGCGACTGAAGTTCGTCATCAGGTTGCGGCATTTATGGAGCGTCGCGGCATGGGTGGGCTGATTCGCGGGGGGCTATAGCGCGGATCGTATACATATCTTTTAACGGTATCCGGCAACCAGCCTGGTCCCCTTGTGCTATTATTCGCACCTTTGGAGCGCCTGGAACCTGCGGCGCGCATTTCAATCGCTGTTCTCTTTCAGCGAAATAACAAGAACTTGTGGTGACAGATGACCAGTAGCTATCTGCATTTTCCGGAATTCGATCCGGTCATTTTCTCAATAGGACCCGTTGCGCTTCACTGGTACGGCCTGATGTATCTGGTAGGTTTCATTTTTGCGATGTGGCTGGCAACACGTCGGGCGAACCGTCCGGGGAGCGGCTGGACCAAAAATGAAGTTGAAAACTTACTCTATGCGGGCTTCCTTGGCGTTTTCCTTGGCGGACGTATTGGGTATGTTCTGTTCTACAACTTCCCGCAGTTTATGGCCGATCCGCTGTATCTGTTCCGTGTCTGGGACGGCGGCATGTCCTTCCACGGCGGCCTGATTGGCGTGATTGTGGTGATGATTATCTTCGCCCGCCGCACCAAACGTTCCTTCTTCCAGGTCTCTGATTTTATAGCACCACTTATTCCGTTTGGTCTTGGCGCCGGGCGTCTGGGCAACTTTATTAACGGTGAATTGTGGGGCCGCGTTGACCCGAACTTCCCGTTTGCCATGCTGTTCCCGGGTTCCCGTACCGAAGATATTCTGTTGCTGCAAAACAATCCGCAGTGGCAGTCCATTTTTGATACTTACGGCGTGCTGCCTCGCCACCCGTCACAGTTGTACGAACTGCTGCTGGAAGGTGTGGTGCTGTTTATTATCCTCAACCTGTATATTCGTAAACCGCGCCCGATGGGGGCCGTGTCTGGCTTGTTCCTGATTGGCTACGGCGCGTTTCGCATCATTGTTGAGTTTTTCCGCCAGCCCGACGCGCAGTTTACCGGTGCCTGGGTGCAGTACATCAGCATGGGGCAAATTCTTTCCATCCCGATGATCGTCGCGGGTGTGATCATGATGGTCTGGGCATATCGTCGCAGCCCACAGCAACACGTTTCCTGAGGAACCATGAAACAGTATTTAGAACTGATGCAAAAAGTGCTCGACGAAGGCACACAGAAAAACGACCGTACCGGAACCGGAACGCTTTCCATTTTTGGTCATCAGATGCGTTTTAACCTGCAGGATGGATTCCCGCTGGTGACAACCAAACGTTGCCACCTGCGTTCCATCATCCACGAACTACTGTGGTTCCTGCAGGGCGATACCAACATTGCTTATCTGCACGAAAACAATGTCACCATCTGGGACGAATGGGCCGATGAAAACGGTGACCTCGGCCCGGTATATGGCAAACAGTGGCGCGCCTGGCCAACGCCGGATGGACGTCATATTGACCAGATAACCACAGTGCTGAACCAGTTGAAAAACGACCCGGATTCCCGCCGCATTATTGTTTCGGCGTGGAACGTGGGGGAACTGGATAAAATGGCACTGGCTCCATGCCATGCCTTCTTCCAGTTCTATGTCGCAGACGGCAAACTCTCTTGCCAGCTTTATCAACGCTCCTGTGACGTCTTCCTGGGGCTGCCGTTTAACATCGCCAGCTATGCGTTACTGGTGCATATGATGGCGCAGCAGTGCGATCTTGAAGTGGGTGATTTTGTCTGGACCGGTGGCGACACGCACCTGTACAGCAACCATATGGATCAAACCCATCTGCAATTAAGCCGTGAACCGCGTCCGCTGCCGAAGCTGATTATTAAACGTAAACCCGAATCCATCTTCGACTACCGTTTCGAAGACTTTGAGATTGAAGGCTACGATCCGCATCCGGGCATTAAGGCACCGGTGGCTATCTAATTACGAAACATCCTGCCAGAGCCGACGCCAGTGTGCGTCGGTTTTTTTTATCCTCTGTTTAATTCTTCGAGACGCCTTCCCGAAATTTTGCAACGCCCTGCAACAGGGTAAATAGTCCGGAAGACGTGCCGAAGAAATAGAAACTGGCACTCGTCTTTTTTTCTCCGCGCCGCATACTGCCAGCATGAAAAAACAACGTGGTTATACGCTGATTGAAACGCTGGTCGCGATGCTGATTTTGGTCATGCTAAGTGCAAGTGGTCTCTATGGCTGGCAGTACTGGCAGCAGTCGCAACGGTTATGGCAAACCGCCAGCCAGGCGCGAGACTATTTGCTCTATTTACGTGAGGATGCCAACTGGCATAACCGCGACCACAGTATCGGTGTCATCAGGGAGGGAACGTCATGGTGTCTTGCGAGTGCCGCCGCTGGGGCGAATACCTGTCATGGCAGTTCACCGCTGGTCTTTGTGCCTCGCTGGCCCGAAGTCGAAATGAGCGACCTGACACCTTCGCTCACTTTCTTTGGCCTACGCAATACTGCATGGGCCGGACATATTCGCTTCAAAAATTCAGCGGGCGAGTGGTGGTTGGTGGTTTCGCCGTGGGGAAGGCTCCGGCTTTGTCAGCAAGGAGAAACAGAAGGATGCCTGTAAAAGAGCAAGGTTTTTCTCTGCTGGAAGTGCTGATTGCTATGGCAATCAGCAGCGTACTGCTGCTGGGAGCTGCGCGATTTCTGCCCGCATTACAGCGTGAAAGTTTGATTACTACTCGCAAGCTGGCGCTGGAAGATGAAATCTGGCTGCGGGTATTTACAGTCGCGAAGCATCTCCAGAGAGCAGGTTATTGTCATGGAACCTGTCCCGGTGAAGGTCTGAAAATTGTTGGGCAGGGTGACTGCATCATTGTGCAGTGGGATGCGAACAGTAACGGTATCTGGGAGCATGAGCCGGGAAAAGAATCCGACCAGATTGGATTTCGGCTAAAAGACAATGTCCTGGAAACGCTACGCGGCACGACATCCTGTGAAGGTAAGGGCTGGGATAAATTGACCAACCCAGATGCCGTCGTTATCGACACTTTTCAGGTTACCCGACAGGATAACAGCGGTTTCCCGCCGGTGCTGACGGTTAATATGCACGCTGCCAGCAAGGCTGATCCACAAACCGTGGTGGATGCCAGCTATAGCGTGACAGGATTCAACCTGTGAACCGCGAAAAGGGTGTTTCATCGCTGGCACTGGTCCTGATGCTGCTGGTTTTGGGCAGCTTGCTGTTACAAGGAATGAGCCAGCAGGATCGTAGTTTTGCCTCTCGCGTGACTATGGAAAGCCAGTCATTACGCCGTCAGGCCATTGTGCAGTCGGCGCTTGAGTGGGGGAAAATGCATGCCTGGCAGGTACAGCAAGCTGTTCAGTGTTCGCAATACGCCGCAACGGGTGCTCAAGCTTGCCTGCGAAGACTTGCGGATAATAAAGCCTTGCTAATAGCCGGTTATGAAGACGTTTCATTATGGCGAATGGGGGAAGTCATCGATGGGAATATCGTATTTTCGCCACATGGCTGGAGTGATTTTTGTCCGCTGAAAGAGGAGGCGTTATGTCAGCTTCCCTGAAGAATCAGCAAGGTTTTAGCCTGCCGGAGGTGATGTTGGCGATGGTACTGATGGTGATGATTGTCACTGCGTTATCTGGTTACCAGCGAACATTAAGCACCAGTCTTGCCAGCAGAAACCAGTACCAGCAGCTCTGGCGCCACGCCTGGCAGCAAGCACAACTGCGCGCGATTTCGCCACCTGCAAACTGGCAGGTCAACCGAATGCAGACATCGCAGGCGGGATGTGTCAGCATCAGCGTTACGCTATTTTCACCCGGGGGCAGAGAAGGCGAGATGACCCGCCTGCATTGCCCAAATCGTCAGTAGTCAGGAGCCGCTATGTTAAGGGTCTACCATTCCAATCGTCTGGACGTACTGGAAGCGTTGATGGAGTTTATTGTCGAACGCGAACGGCTGGACGATCCTTTCGAGCCAGAAATGATTCTGGTGCAAAGTACCGGTATGGCGCAGTGGCTGCAAATGACCCTGTCGCAGAAATTCGGCATTGCGGCAAACATTGATTTTCCGCTGCCTGCAAGCTTTATCTGGGATATGTTTGTCCGTGTATTACCAGAGATCCCCAAAGAGAGCGCCTTTAACAAGCGGAGTATGAGCTGGAAACTGATGACTCTGCTGCCGCAACTGCTGGATCGCGAAGATTTTACACTATTGCGTCATTACCTGACTGACGATAGCGACAAGCGAAAACTGTTCCAGCTTTCCTCAAAAGCGGCGGACCTGTTTGACCAATATCTGGTCTATCGCCCGGACTGGCTGGCGCAGTGGGAAGCCGGGCATCTGGTTGAAGGGCTGGGAGAAGCGCAGGCCTGGCAAGCGCCGTTGTGGAAGGCGCTGGTGGAATATACCCATGAACTCGGGCAACCGCGCTGGCACCGTGCCAATCTCTATCAACGCTTTATCGAAACACTGGAGTCTGCGACGACCTGCCCACCCGGCTTACCTTCGCGCGTCTTTATATGCGGTATTTCCGCGTTACCGCCTGTTTATCTCCAGGCGCTACAGGCGCTGGGTAAACATATTGAAATCCATCTCCTGTTTACCAACCCTTGCCGTTATTACTGGGGCGATATTAAAGATCCTGCTTATCTGGCGAAACTGCTGACCCGCCAGCGTCGACACAGTTTTGAAGATCGCGAATTGCCGCTATTTCGCGATAGCGAAAATGCCGGACAGCTCTTTAACAGCGACGGTGAACAGGATGTCGGCAACCCGCTACTGGCCTCCTGGGGCAAGTTGGGGCGCGACTATATCTATCTCCTTTCCGATCTGGAGAACAGTCAGGAGCTGGACGCCTTTGTCGATGTCACGCCAGACAATCTGCTGCATAACATACAGTCCGACATTCTGGAACTGGAAAACCGCGCCGTTGCGGGCGTGAACCTCGAAGAGTTTTCCCGTAGCGATAACAAACGCCCGCTTGACCCGCAGGATAGCAGTATCACCTTCCACGTTTGCCATAGCCCGCAGCGTGAAGTTGAAGTTTTGCACGATCGCCTGCTGGCGATGCTGGAAGAAGATCCGACACTTACTCCGCGCGATATCATCGTGATGGTGGCCGACATCGACAGCTACAGTCCGTTTATTCAGGCCGTGTTTGGCAGTGCGCCAGCGGATCGGTATCTGCCTTACGCCATTTCCGACCGTCGGGCGCGGCAGTCACATCCGGTACTGGAAGCGTTTATCAGCCTGTTATCACTGCCTGACAGTCGCTTTGTGTCAGAGGATGTGCTGGCGCTACTGGATGTGCCGGTGCTGGCGGCGCGGTTTGACATCACCGAAGAAGGACTGCGTTATTTACGCCAGTGGGTCAACGAATCCGGCATTCGTTGGGGCATAGATGACGATAACGTTCGTGAGCTGGAACTCCCCGCCACCGGACAACACACCTGGCGATTTGGCCTGACTCGCATGTTACTAGGCTACGCGATGGAAAGTGCTCAGGGGGAATGGCAATCGGTTCTACCTTATGATGAATCGAGCGGCTTAATTGCAGAACTGGTGGGGCATCTGGCTTCACTGCTAATGCAGCTAAACATCTGGCGTCGCGGGCTGGCACAGGAGCGCCCGCTTGAAGAGTGGCTGCCGGTTTGCCGCGATATGCTCAACGCCTTCTTCCTGCCGGATGCGGAAACCGAAGCGGCGATGACGCTTATTGAGCAACAATGGCAGGCGATTATCGCTGAAGGTTTAGGTGCGCAGTATGGCGATGCGGTGCCGCTGTCACTATTGCGTGATGAACTGGCACAACGCCTGGATCAGGAACGTATCAGCCAGCGTTTTCTCGCAGGCCCGGTCAACATTTGTACTCTGATGCCGATGCGTTCAATTCCGTTCAAAGTGGTTTGCCTGCTGGGAATGAACGATGGCGTTTACCCGCGCCAGCTTGCGCCATTGGGCTTTGATCTGATGAGCCAGAAACCGAAGCGCGGTGACCGTAGCCGTCGTGATGACGACCGCTATCTGTTCCTGGAAGCGTTAATTTCCGCGCAACAAAAACTCTATATCAGCTATATCGGCCGCTCTATTCAGGATAACAGCGAACGATTCCCGTCAGTTCTGGTGCAGGAACTGATCGACTATATCGGGCAAAGCCATTATCTACCGGGCGATGAAGCGCTTAACTGTGATGAAAGCGAGGCAAGGGTAAAAGCGCATCTTACTTGCCACCATACCCGGATGCCGTTTGACCCGCAAAACTACCAGCCCGGTAACTTACAAAGCTATGCGCGCGAGTGGCTGCCTGCGGCCAGCCAGGCTGGTAAAGCACATTCTGAATTTGTTCAGCCACTACCGTTTACCTTGCCGGAAACTGTGCCGCTGGAGACGCTACAGCGATTCTGGGCGCATCCGGTGCGGGCGTTTTTCCAGATGCGTTTGCAGGTGAACTTCCGTACCGAAGACAGCGAAATTCCCGACACCGAACCTTTTATTCTTGAAGGGCTTAGTCGTTATCAAATCAACCAGCAGTTATTAAATGCACTGGTTGAGCAGGATGATGCCGAACGCTTGTTCCGCCGATTCCGGGCGGCAGGTGATTTGCCGTATGGCGCTTTTGGTGAAATTTTCTGGGAAACGCAGTGTCAGGAGATGCAGCAACTTGCCGACAGAGTCATTGCCTGTCGTCAGCCGGGCCAGAGCATGGAAATCGATCTCGCCTGTAACGGTGTGCAAATAACGGGCTGGTTGCCGCAGGTCCAGTCGGATGGCCTGTTGCGCTGGCGTCCCTCTTTATTAAGTGTGGCGCAGGGAATGCAACTTTGGCTGGAACACCTTGTCTACTGTGCCAGCGGTGGTAATGGTGAAAGTCGCCTTTTTCTACGCAAAGACGGCGAGTGGCGTTTTCCGCCGCTTGCAGCCGAACAGGCTTTACATTACCTCTCACAGCTGATTGAAGGGTATCGTGAAGGTATGTCCACGCCATTGCTGGTATTACCTGAAAGCGGCGGTGCATGGTTAAAAACCTGTTATGACGCAGAAAACGATGCCATGCTGGACGACGAATCCACGTTGCAAAAAGCTCGTTCGAAATTCCTTCAGGCTTACGAAGGCAACATGATGGTGCGTGGCGAAGGTGATGATATCTGGTATCAACGGCTATGGCGGCAATTAACGCCAGAGACAATGGAAGCCATCGTTAAACAGTCGCAACGTTTCCTGTTACCGCTGTTTCGCTTTAATCAGTCATGAGTGCTGTATAAAAATTGCGCAATTCATTCGCTTACTTTATGATGCGCACCAGTCACGGACTGATGGATATATAGACATAGGCTGACTCGTTCAGCACAAGATTAAATTCTGGCAGATGATTTGCGTTAACGTGTTGAATCTGGTTGGAAAATAAAGTTGATAATGAGGTCCGTGAATGCCCCGCAGCACCTGGTTCAAAGCATTATTGTTGTTTGTCGCCCTCTGGGCACCCTTAAGTCAGGCAGAAACGGGATGGCAGCCGATTCAGGAAACCATCCGTAAAAGTGATAAAGATAACCGCCAGTATCAGGCTGTGCGTCTGGATAACGGTATGGTGGTATTGCTGGTTTCAGATCCGCAGGCGGTTAAATCGCTTTCGGCGCTGGTGGTGCCCGTTGGGTCGCTGGAAGATCCCGAGGCTTATCAGGGGCTGGCGCATTACCTTGAACACATGAGTCTGATGGGGTCGAAAAAATACCCTCAAGCTGATAGCCTGGCCGAATATCTCAAAATGCACGGCGGCAGTCACAATGCCAGCACTGCGCCGTATCGCACGGCTTTCTATCTGGAAGTTGAGAACGACGCCTTGCCTGGTGCGGTAGACCGCCTGGCCGATGCTATTGCTGAACCCTTGCTCGACAAGAAATATGCCGAACGTGAGCGTAATGCGGTGAACGCTGAATTAACCATGGCGCGTACGCGTGACGGGATGCGCATGGCACAGGTCAGCGCAGAAACCATTAACCCGGCACACCCCGGTTCAAAGTTTTCTGGTGGTAACCTCGAAACTTTAAGCGATAAACCTGGTAATCCGGTGCAGCAGGCGCTGAAAGATTTCCACGAGAAGTACTATTCCGCCAATCTGATGAAGGCGGTTATTTACAGCAATAAACCGCTGCCTGAGTTGGCAAAAATGGCGGCAGACACTTTTGGTCGCGTGCCGAACAAAGAGAGCAAAAAACCGGAAATCACCGTGCCGGTAGTCACCGACGCGCAAAAGGGCATTATCATTCATTACGTCCCGGCGCTGCCGCGTAAAGTTCTGCGCGTTGAGTTTCGCATCGATAACAACTCAGAGAAGTTCCGTAGTAAAACGGATGAATTGATTACCTATCTGATTGGTAATCGCAGCCCAGGTACACTTTCCGACTGGCTGCAAAAACAGGGATTGGTTGAGGGCATTAGCGCCAACTCCGATCCTATCGTCAACGGCAACAGCGGCGTTTTAGCTATCTCAGCCTCTTTAACCGATAAAGGTCTGGCGAATCGCGATCAGGTTGTGGCGGCAATTTTTAGCTATCTCAATCTGTTACGTGAAAAAGGCATTGATAAACAATACTTCGATGAACTGGCGAATGTGCTGGATATCGACTTCCGTTATCCGTCGATCACCCGTGATATGGATTACGTCGAATGGCTGGCAGATACCATGATTCGCGTTCCTGTTGAGCATACGTTGGACGCGGTAAATATTGCCGATCGGTATGATGCTAAAGCGGTAAAAGAACGTCTGGCGATGATGACGCCACAGAATGCGCGTATCTGGTATATCAGCCCGAAAGGGCCGCACAATAAAACGGCTTATTTTGTAGATGCGCCGTATCAGGTCGATAAAATCAGCGAACAAACTTTCGCTGACTGGCAGCAAAAAGCCGCCAATATTGCGCTCTCCTTACCGGAGCTTAACCCCTATATTCCTGACGATTTCTCGCTGATTAAGTCAGAGAAGAAATATGACCATCCAGAGTTGATTGTGGATGAATCGAACCTGCGTGTGGTGTATGCGCCGAGCCGTTATTTTGCCAGCGAGCCAAAAGCCGATGTCAGCCTGATTTTGCGTAACCCGAAAGCCATGGACAGCGCCCGCAATCAGGTGATGTTTGCGCTCAATGATTATCTCGCAGGGCTGGCGCTTGATCAGTTAAGCAACCAGGCGTCGGTTGGTGGCATTAGTTTTTCCACCAACGCTAACAACGGCCTTATGGTTAATGCCAATGGTTACACCCAGCGTCTGCCGCAACTGTTCCAGGCATTGCTCGAGGGGTACTTTAGCTATACTGCTACGGAAGATCAGCTTGAGCAGGCAAAATCCTGGTATAACCAGATGATGGATTCCGCAGAAAAGGGCAAAGCGTTTGAGCAGGCGATTATGCCCGCTCAGATGCTCTCCCAGGTGCCTTACTTCTCGCGTGATGAACGGCGCAAAATTTTGCCTTCCATCACTTTGAAAGAGGTGCTGGCCTATCGCGACGCCTTAAAATCAGGGGCTCGACCAGAGTTTATGGTTATTGGCAACATGACCGAAGCCCAGGCAACAACGCTGGCGCGCAATGTGCAAAAACAGTTGGGCGCTGATGGCTCAGAGTGGTGTCGCAACAAAGATGTACTGGTCGATAAAAAACAATCCGTTATCTTTGAAAAAGCCGGTAACAGCACCGACTCTGCGCTGGCAGCGGTATTTGTACCGACTGGCTACGATGAATACACCAGTTCAGCGTATAGTTCTCTGCTGGGGCAGATAGTACAGCCGTGGTTCTACAACCAGTTGCGCACCGAAGAACAGTTGGGCTATGCCGTGTTTGCATTCCCAATGAGCGTGGGGCGTCAGTGGGGCATGGGCTTCCTTTTGCAAAGCAATGATAAACAGCCTTCATTCTTGTGGGAGCGTTACAAGGCGTTTTTCCCAACCGCAGAGGCAAAATTGCGGGCGATGAAGCCAGAAGAGTTTGCGCAAATCCAGCAGGCGGTAATTACCCAGATGCTGCAGGCACCGCAAACGCTCGGCGAAGAAGCATCGAAGTTAAGTAAAGATTTCGATCGCGGCAATATGCGCTTCGATTCGCGTGATAAAATCGTGGCCCAGATTAAACTGCTGACGCCGCAAAAACTGGCCGATTTCTTCCATCAGGCGGTAGTCGAGCCGCAAGGCATGGCTATCCTGTCGCAGATTTCCGGCAGCCAGAATGGGAAAGCAGAATATGTACACCCTGAAGGCTGGAAAGTGTGGGAGAACGTCAGCGCGTTGCAGCAAACAATGCCCCTGATGAGTGAAAAGAATGAGTGATGTCGCCGAGACACTAGATCCTTTGCGCTTGCCCTTACAGGGCGAGCGCCTGATTGAAGCCTCTGCCGGCACAGGCAAAACCTTTACGATTGCGGCGCTCTATTTGCGCCTGTTACTAGGACTAGGCGGTTCTGCCGCCTTTCCCCGCCCGCTGACCGTTGAAGAACTGCTGGTGGTCACCTTTACCGAGGCGGCCACGGCAGAATTGCGCGGTCGTATCCGTAGCAATATCCACGAGTTGCGCATCGCTTGTCTGCGTGAAACCACCGACAATCCACTGTACGAACGCCTGCTGGAAGAGATCGACGATAAAGCGCAAGCCGCGCAGTGGTTGTTGTTAGCCGAACGGCAGATGGATGAAGCGGCAGTCTTTACTATTCACGGTTTTTGCCAGCGCATGCTCAACCTGAATGCCTTTGAATCCGGCATGTTGTTTGAGCAGCAGCTGATTGAAGATGAATCGCTACTGCGCTACCAGGCCTGCGCCGATTTCTGGCGTCGCCATTGCTACCCGTTACCGCGTGAAATTGCTCAGGTCGTCTTTGAAACCTGGAAAGGGCCGCAGGCCTTGCTGCGCGATATTAATCGTTATCTGCAAGGCGAAGCGCCGGTTATCAAAGCACCGCCGCCCGATGATGAAACGCTGGCTTCCCGCCATGCGCAAATTGTGGCGCGTATTGATACGGTAAAACAGCAGTGGCGCGACGCAGTGGGTGAACTGGATGCGCTGATCGAATCTTCTGGTATTGATCGACGCAAGTTTAACCGTAGCAATCAGGCGAAATGGATAGACAAGATCAGTGCCTGGGCAGAAGAAGAGACCAACAGTTATCAGTTGCCAGAGTCGCTGGAAAAATTCTCCCAGCGTTTCTTAGAAGATCGCACGAAAGCCGGGGGGGAAACCCCGCGACATCCGCTGTTTGAGGCGATCGATCAACTGATTGCAGAACCATTGTCGATCCGCGATCTGGTGATCACCCGCGCATTGGCTGAGATCCGCGAAACGGTAGCGCGTGAAAAACGTCGCCGTGGCGAACTGGGTTTTGACGATATGTTAAGTCGGCTCGATTCCGCGCTGCGTAGCGAAAGCGGTGAGGCTCTGGCGACAGCGATCCGTACGCGATTCCCGGTGGCAATGATCGACGAATTTCAGGACACGGACCCGCAGCAGTACCGGATTTTTCGCCGTATCTGGCACCATCAGCCGGAAACCGCATTGCTGCTGATTGGTGATCCGAAACAGGCCATATATGCATTCCGGGGTGCGGATATCTTCACGTATATGAAGGCGCGTAGCGAAGTTCACGCCCACTACACCTTAGACACCAACTGGCGTTCCGCACCAGGAATGGTGAACAGCGTAAACAAGCTTTTCAGCCAGACTGATGACGCATTCATGTTTCGCGAAATACCGTTTATTCCTGTGAAATCTGCCGGGAAAAATCAGGCACTGCGTTTTGTATTTAAAGGTGAAACGCAGCCAGCGATGAAAATGTGGTTGATGGAAGGCGAAAGCTGCGGCGTTGGCGACTATCAAAGTACCATGGCGCAGGTATGTGCCGCGCAAATCCGCGACTGGTTACAGGCCGGGCAGCGCGGGGAAGCGTTGCTGATGAACGGCGATGATGCACGTCAGGTACGTGCCTCGGACATCAGTGTGCTGGTGCGCAGCCGCCAGGAGGCCGCCCAGGTGCGCGATGCCTTAACGTTGCTGGAAATCCCTTCCGTTTACCTTTCGAACCGCGACAGTGTTTTTGAAACTCTGGAAGCGCAGGAAATGCTTTGGCTGTTGCAGGCGGTGATGACGCCCGAACGTGAGAACACCCTGCGCAGTGCGCTGGCAACGTCAATGATGGGGCTGAATGCGCTGGATATTGAAACGCTGAACAATGACGAACATGCGTGGGATGCGGTAGTTGAAGAGTTCGATGGTTATCGGCAAATCTGGCGCAAACGTGGCGTCATGCCAATGCTGCGGGCGCTGATGTCGGCGCGTAACATTGCAGAAAACTTGCTGGCAACGGCAGGCGGTGAGCGGCGTCTTACCGATATCTTGCATATCAGCGAACTGCTACAAGAAGCGGGAACGCAGCTGGAAAGTGAACATGCTTTGGTACGCTGGTTATCGCAACATATCCTCGAGCCAGACAGTAATGCCTCCAGCCAACAAATGCGCCTCGAAAGTGACAAGCATCTGGTGCAGATTGTCACGATCCACAAATCGAAAGGGCTGGAATATCCGCTGGTCTGGCTGCCGTTTATCACCAATTTCCGTGTACAGGATCAGGCGTTCTATCACGATCGAGGCTCGTTTGAAGCAGTTCTGGATCTTAACGCTGCGCCAGAAAGCGTAGATCTTGCTGAAGCCGAACGTCTGGCTGAAGATCTGCGTTTGCTTTACGTGGCGCTCACGCGTTCGGTCTGGCATTGCAGTCTCGGCGTTGCACCGCTAGTGCGCCGTCGTGGCGATAAAAAAGGTGACACCGACGTTCATCAAAGTGCGCTCGGGCGCTTGCTGCAAAAAGGAGAACCGCAAGATGCAGCAGGGCTTCGCGCCTGTATTGAAGCATTGTGCGATGATGATATAGCCTGGCAAACGGCACAAACTGGTGATAACCAACCCTGGCAGGTTAATGATGCTTTAACTGCAGAACTGAATGCCAGAACGTTACAACGATTGCCCGGCGATAACTGGCGCGTCACCAGCTACTCAGGTTTGCAGCAGCGTGGTCACGGTATCGCTCAGGATCTGATGCCACGGCTGGATGTTGATGCCGCAGGCGTGGTCAGCGTCGTTGAAGAACCGACGTTAACACCACATCAGTTTCCGCGCGGTGCGTCACCGGGGACGTTCTTGCACAGTTTGTTTGAAGACCTGGATTTTACCCAGCCGGTTGACCCGAACTGGGTGCGGGAAAAACTGGAGCTTGGCGGTTTTGAAGCGCACTGGGAACCTGTGTTAACTGAGTGGATCACCGCTATTCTTCAGGCGCCGCTCAATGAAACCGGCGTAAGCCTGAGTCAACTTTCCGCCCGCAATAAACAGGTGGAGATGGAGTTTTATCTACCGATTAGTGAACCGCTTATCGCCAGTCAGCTTGATACGTTAATCCGCCAGTTTGACCCGCTATCCGCAGGCTGCCCGCCGCTGGAGTTCATGCAGGTGCGCGGTATGTTAAAAGGTTTTATTGACCTGGTGTTTCGCCACGAAGGGCGTTATTACCTGCTCGACTATAAATCCAACTGGTTGGGTGAAGACAGTTCGGCTTACACCCAACAGGCGATGGCGGCGGCGATGCAGGCACACCGCTATGATCTGCAATATCAGCTTTATACCCTGGCGCTGCATCGTTATCTGCGCCATCGCATTGCTGATTACGACTATGATCGTCACTTTGGCGGCGTTATCTATCTGTTCCTGCGTGGCGTTGATAAAGAACATCCGCAACAAGGGATCTACGCGACCCGACCCAACGCCGAGTTGATTGACCTGATGGATGAGATGTTTGCCGGTATGACCCTGGAGGAGGCGTAATGAAATTGCAAAAGCAATTACTGGAAGCTGTGGAGCACAAACAGCTACGCCCGCTGGATGTGCAATTTGCCCTGACCGTGGCGGGAGATGAACATCCTGCCGTCACCCTCGCGGCGGCACTGTTAAGTCATGATGCCGGAGAGGGACACGTCTGTTTGCCGCTTTCACGACTGGAAAATAACGAGGCGTCGCATCCGCTGTTGGCGACCTGTGTCAGTGAAATCGGTGAGCTACAAAATTGGGAAGAATGCTTGCTGGCTTCACAAGCGGTCAGCCGGGGAGATGAACCAACGCCGATGATCCTTTGTGGCGATCGTCTTTATCTGAATCGCATGTGGTGTAACGAGCGTACGGTGGCGCGCTTCTTCAATGAGGTGAATCATGCCATCGAGGTGGATGAAGCGTTGCTGGCGCAAACGCTGGATAAACTCTTTCCGCCTGGTGATGAAGTTAACTGGCAAAAAGTGGCGGCAGCAGTGGCACTGACGCGGCGCATTTCGGTAATTTCCGGCGGCCCCGGCACCGGTAAAACGACGACCGTGGCGAAGTTGTTGGCTGCGTTAATTCAGATGGCCGACGGTGAACGCTGTCGTATCCGCCTGGCTGCGCCAACGGGGAAAGCTGCCGCACGCTTAACCGAATCTCTCGGCAAGGCTCTGCGCCAGTTACCGCTGACCGATGAACAAAAGAAACGCATACCGGAAGACGCCAGCACCTTGCACCGCCTCCTGGGCGCGCAGCCAGGTAGCCAGCGCTTACGCCATCATGCGGGTAACCCGCTGCATCTTGATGTGCTGGTGGTGGATGAAGCGTCAATGATCGATCTACCGATGATGTCGAGACTGATCGACGCCTTGCCCGATCATGCGCGAGTGATCTTTCTCGGCGATCGCGATCAACTGGCCTCCGTTGAGGCTGGAGCTGTGCTGGGCGATATCTGCGCTTATGCCAATGCGGGCTTTACCGCAGAGCGTGCCGGGCAGTTGAGCCGCCTGACGGGAAGCCGCGTTCCGGCGGGAAGCGGCACAGAAGCGGCATCACTGCGCGATAGTCTCTGCCTGCTGCAAAAGAGTTACCGTTTCGGCAGCAACTCTGGCATTGGTCAGCTTGCGGCGGCTATTAATCGCGGCGATAAAACGGCAGTGAAAACCGTTTTTCAGCAGGATTTTACTGATATCGAAAAACGGCTTTTACAGAGCGGCGAAGATTATATTGCGATGCTTGAGGAAGCTCTTGCGGGTTACGGACGCTATCTGGATCTGCTGCAAGCGCGTGCCGAGCCGGATTTAATCATTCAGGCGTTCAATGAGTACCAGCTTTTGTGCGCCCTGCGGGAAGGGCCGTTTGGCGTGGCAGGACTGAATGAGCGAATTGAACAGTTTATGCAACAGAAGCGCAAAATTCATCGTCATCCGCACTCGCGCTGGTACGAAGGCCGGCCGGTGATGATTGCCCGTAATGACAGTGCGCTTGGGTTGTTTAATGGTGATATCGGTGTCGCTCTGGATCGCGGGCAGGGGACGCGCGTCTGGTTTGCAATGCCGGATGGCAATATCAAGTCGGTGCAACCGAGTCGCCTGCCGGAGCACGAAACTACGTGGGCGATGACAGTACATAAATCGCAGGGATCGGAGTTCGACCATGCGGCGTTGATTTTACCGAGCCAACGCACGCCGGTAGTAACACGAGAGCTGGTTTACACCGCGGTGACCCGTGCGCGTAGGCGTTTGTCATTGTATGCCGATGAACGCATTTTAAGTGCGGCAATCGCCACGCGCACCGAGCGGCGTAGCGGGCTGGCAGCGTTGTTTAGTTCGCGGGGATAAATGTGATCGCCTGATGCGACGCATACGTGTCTTGTCATGCCTGGGGAATTGCGCATATCGCATCCGGCGATTTTCATCGCTTACCCTAAGTCCGCCATCAACACCTTTGATTTTCCGTAGGTCGGATAAGGCGTTCACGCCGCATCCGACGATGAGTGCCGATGCCTGATGCGACGCATGCGCGTCTTGTCATGCCTGGGGGCATTGCGCATATCGCATCCGGCGATTTTCATTGCTTACCCTAAATCCGCCATCAACACCTTTGATTTACGCTGGTAGTTGTACAACTGCTTTTTGCTCTCCGGCAGCAAATCAATATCCACTGGGGTAAATCCGCGTTCCTGGAACCAGTGAATACTGCGCGTAGTCAGTACAAACAATTTGCTTAAGCCGCTTTGCTTCGCCTGGGCTGCAATGCGTTCCAGCAAAACTTCGCCCCTTGATGAACTGCGGTAATCCGGATGTACAGCCACGCATGCCATTTCACCTATCTTCTCTTCCGGGAATGGATAGAGCGCGGCGCAGGCAATAGTCGTGTTATCGCGCTGAATAATGGTGAATTTGTCGATTTCCATCTCCAGTTGCTCGCGAGAACGACGCACCAGAATACCTTGCTGCTCCAGTGGGCGAATCAACTCCAGAATACCGCCAATATCGTTGATTGTTGCGCGACGAATCTGCTCGGCGCTTTCCATCACAATCTGCGTACCGATACCGTCGCGTGAGAACAACTCTTGCAACAGCGCGCCATCTTCCTGATAACTGATTAAATGACAGCGACGCACGCCGCTGCGGCAGGCTTTCACTGCGCCACGCAAAAAGCGCACCGTACCGGAGTTGTAATCGCCTTTCTCTTCCTGGGCTTCTACCCGCGCTTGCGCTTCGTTAGGGAAAAGTTCTGAGACAATATCACCGTCGTCATTAGTGACGCCCTGTGAAGAGCAAAAACCAATCATCTTCTCAGCTTTCAGTTTGATGGCCAGTTGAGTGGCAATCTCTTCCGAAGTCAGGTTAAAGCTCTCGCCAGTGACCGAAACCGCCACCGGCCCCATCAGCACAATCGCACCGCTGTCCAGTTGGCGATGAATCGCTTCTTCATCAATCCGCCGGATGCGCCCGCTATGGCAGTAATCCACACCATCATCCACGCCAAGCGGCTGGGCAATAATAAAATTGCCGCTGACGACGTTGATATGCGCGCCTTGCAACGGCGTGTTGTTGAGGCTCATTGACAGGCGAGCGGTTATATCTAGTTGCAATGTTCCCGCAGCCTGCTTCACCAGCTCCAGCGTTTTGGCGTCGGTCACGCGCGTATTCTTGTGATATAGCGGCTCGTGGTGATGCGCTGCCAGATTCGCGTCGATCTGCGGACGTGCGCCATAAACCACCACCAGACGGATGCCGAGGCTGTGCAACAACCCAATATCATTGACAATACTGGAGAAATTTTCATGCTCAATGGCTTCTCCGCCGAGCATGATGACAAACGTTTTTCCCCGGTGGGTATTGATATAGGGAACCGAATGGCGGAATCCCTCGACCAGCTCGGTTTTACGTTCCTTTACCACGGCATACCTCTTTGCATGATTATTCGAAATTATTGTATTTTTATTCTGTTTTTTCGCCATGCGCAAGTGCAAATTTTATGCGAGTGCGACTTTTTTATCAGTAATACCGTGAATATAAATAGAATGTTTACCGTTTTATAGATGACAGATTATGCGTCTTTCGCTAAAGTTTCCGGTCAAATTGGTCGTTTACTTGTTACACAGCTTAGATTTCTTTTGCTCGGGAGAGGCATGTCAGGATCCAACACTGCAATCAGCCGTCGTCGTTTACTGCAAGGCGCGGGCGCCATGTGGCTATTGAGCGTAAGCCAGGTGAGTCTGGCTGCGGTCAGCCAGGTCGTGGCGGTGCGCGTCTGGCCTGCGTCCAGCTACACCCGCGTGACGGTAGAATCAAATCGTCAGCTGAAATATAAGCAGTTCGCGTTGAGTAACCCAGAACGCGTGGTGGTGGATATCGAAGATGTCAACCTGAACTCGGTGCTCAAGGGGATGGCTGCGCAAATCCGCGCTGACGACCCGTTCATCAAGTCGGCACGCGTCGGGCAATTTGACCCGCAAACCGTACGGATGGTTTTTGAATTAAAGCAAAACGTAAAACCGCAGATGTTTGCCCTCGCGCCGGTCGCCGGGTTTAAAGAACGTCTGGTGATGGACCTTTATCCGGCCAATGCTCAGGACATGCAGGACCCATTGCTGGCGCTGCTGGAAGATTACAACAAAGGCGACCTCGAAAAGCAGGTGCCGCCTGCGCAGAGTGGCCCGCAGCCAGGCAAGGCCGGGCGCGATCGTCCGATTGTCATTATGCTTGACCCTGGCCACGGCGGCGAAGACTCCGGCGCGGTGGGGAAATACAAAACGCGCGAAAAAGACGTGGTATTGCAAATAGCTCGCCGTCTGCGCTCTCTGATCGAGAAAGAGGGCAATATGAAGGTTTATATGACGCGTAATGAAGACATCTTCATTCCGTTGCAAGTGCGCGTAGCAAAAGCACAGAAACAGCGTGCTGACTTGTTTGTCTCTATTCATGCCGACGCCTTTACCAGTCGCCAGCCGAGCGGTTCCTCGGTGTTTGCGCTCTCTACCAAAGGCGCAACCAGTACTGCGGCAAAATATCTGGCGCAAACCCAGAACGCCTCGGACTTGATTGGTGGCGTGAGCAAAAGCGGCGACCGCTATGTCGACCACACCATGTTCGATATGGTGCAGTCGTTGACCATTGCCGACAGCCTGAAGTTTGGTAAGGCCGTGCTAAATAAGCTGGGGAAAATCAACAAACTGCATAAGAATCAGGTTGAGCAGGCCGGGTTTGCTGTGCTGAAAGCGCCAGATATTCCCTCCATTCTGGTCGAAACGGCGTTTATCAGTAACGTTGAGGAAGAGCGCAAATTGAAAACGGCGACTTTCCAGCAGGAAGTTGCGGAGTCTATTCTTGCGGGAATTAAAGCGTATTTTGCCGATGGGGCGACGCTGGCGAGAAGGGGATGATGTTTTAATTTATTTATTCAATGTATTTATATTTCATTGAATAAATATTATTGACATGAATATTAAATAATGATTTTGTGATTGTTGTCGAATATTTGAAAATTGGCCAGAAAAATAAGCCTGGCGTCTCTTTTATTAAAGACAATCCCGTGTAAGGTATACGCATTAGTTAATCATCTTGTAACTGTTAAATCAGGCAAGGCAATGTTTGAAGTAATCATTACTTCTGACGTGCCTTGCCTTTTTTTTTGGAGCCATGAAATGATCATCGAAAAAGTCATGAACAATAATTGTGTGCAGGCATCGATGAATGGACAGGAGGTTATCATTTCTGGGCCTGGCGTCGGTTACAACAAAAAATATGGCATGCCTGTACCTGAGCATCCTGCTAACAGAGTTTTTTATGTCAGAAATGAACAAAAAAACAAACTCTATAAATTGATCGAACATGTGGATATTGAGTATGTGTTTGTTGCCGAAAAGATAGTGTACTACGCGGAGTGTAATCTTGAAAGAAAGTTAAATCCATCGCTATTGCTTATTCTTGCCGATCACATTTCAAATGCAATATCCAGAGTCTCCTCCGGAATACAAATAAATAATTTTTTTCTTGAGGAAATCAAAGCGTTGTACAAAGCAGAATATGCAATAAGCCGGGATGCATTAACCATCATCAATGAGCAATTTAGCTTTCAACTTCCGGATGATGAGATTGGTTTTATTGCATTGCATATTTTAAATAACTATGAAAATTCATCTGATTATGAATCGGTACGGATTATTGAATTATCTCAAAAAATCACGGAGATTATCGAGGGTATTTATAACCGAAAGGTGGACAGAAGTTCATTTAACTATTCAAGATTTATGATGCACCTTAAGTATTTTTCTAATCGAGTTTTATGCAATGAAAAGATAAAACAGAAAGATATTGGTGACATCTATGAGCAGTTTCTTGAGAAAGACATCCTGTTACAGCGCGCAATTCATGAAATTGAAAGGTATCTGTATGCAACTTTTAAATATGAATTAATTTTAGAAGAAAAACTATATCTCTCAATTCGTACCAAAGTATTAATGGACTAATTATATATAACATTTATATGAGATAACCCACATGAAACAAAAGAAAGCCTGGAGTTTTTTTCAGAGCCTGGGGAAGGCATTTATGTATCCCATTGCTCTGCTAAGTGTATGTGGCATGATGCTAGGGCTAGGAAGTGGTTTAGCCAGTGATGATATGGCAAAGTTAATTCCATTTCTGGCTATTCCAATAATTAAAACCATACTTGATTTCATTGTTAGCCTTGGTTTGTTTGCCTTTGTTAATTTACCTGTATTGTTTGCGATAGCAATTCCATTAGGATTATTAAAAGAGAAAGAGGATAAAGCCTATGGCGCTTTTTCTGGCTTAATTGGTTTTATGGCGATGCATCTGGGAACGAACTTTTATCTTAAACAGCACGATTTATTGGTCGCTGCTGACCAAATGTCGACACATGGGCAAACCATCATTCTGGGGATCCAGTCCTACAATACCAGCGTGTTAGGGGGAATTGTTGCTGGGTTATTAGTCGCCAGCATGTATAAAAAGATCGTTAATTTACGCATTCCAGAATCATTAGGTTTTTATAGCGGCCCACGTCTGGTGCCTATCATTACACTGATTGTGATGAGTGGATTTGGTCTGATCATTCCTTTTATCTGGCCGCCGTTTTTCAATCTCTTCATGCTCATTGGCCACTGGATATCAACTTCCGGTCCTGTTGGTTATTTCTTCTATGCAGTTGCCGAACGTGTGACGATTCCTTTTGGCTTAAACCATCTGGTGACGTCAGTGTTCCGCTTTACGCCAATCGGCGGTTCGGCTGTGATTGGCGGCGAAGAGTATTACGGCACCCTGAACATGTTTATGGCGTACGTCAAAGAGAATGCGGTCATTCCGCTGGATTTGGCGGGGAAAATGGAGCAGGGCAAACTGATGATTCAGTACGGTCTGGCTGGTGCTGCACTGGCGATGTATCGCACTGCTCATGCTCAAAACAGAAAGGCTATCAAAGCATTGCTTATTTCCGGTGTGCTTACGGTTATTATTGGTGGCGTCAGCGAACCGATTGAATTTCTGTTCTTATTTGTCAGTCCGCTGCTGTTTGTCTTCCATGCCTTTATGAATGGATTCGCCAACATGGTCTTGCCATATATGGGCGTGAAGATGGGATTTACTGGCGATCTGATTCAATTTATTAGCTTTGGCGTATTGCGTGGCACAAGAACAGGTTGGCCGATCGCGGTGTGTGTCGAAGTGGCCTATTTCTTCATTTATTACTTTGTGTTCCGTTGGACCATTCTCAAATTTAACCTGATGACCGTAGGACGTGAAGAGTCCAGTCCTGTCACGCTGAACGCTCACGAAGATACGGCTATAGCGGATACCCCAACTCTTGATAAATCAGAGTTGCAAGCAGCGGAGCAGATGGTTAAGGCACTTGGTGGTAAAGAGAATATTAAGTCACTGGATAATTGCGTAACTCGTTTACGTTTAACAATCGCAGATATGGGATTGATTGATGAAGTTGCAATAAAAAGAGCTGGCGGGATTGCGGTTGTTAAACTTGATCAAAATACCCTACAAGTCATTATCGGCACTAAAGTTATCGCCCTGCGTAGGGATATGGATAACTACATGGGGATGCGCTGATGGATATTTTTAATACTCCTATTTCCCGTAAAGGAACATATTGCACCCAATGGGACTTTTGCGAGGACAGATTTGGTGTAAAAGATGTATTACCCTTCTCTATTTCAGATATGGATCTTCCGATACCGGAAGCTATCATCAGAGCATTAAAAAAACGCCTGGAACACCCGGTTTTAGGGTACAGTCGTTGGCAACATGGTGAATATCTGAATGCGATAGTAAACTGGTATCATCAACAATATCAAACAGACATTAAACCTGAATGGATAACCTATAGCCCCAGTGTGATGTACTCCGTTGCTAAAGCAATAGAGTTATTGACATCGCATGGTGATAATATTCTTGTTTTTACACCTGTCTATAATGCATTTTTTGATGTAATTAAACATAGCGAGCGAAATATTCTGACAGCCTCTTTGATTATAAAAAATGAGGGGGGTTACGCTATCAACTGGCAAGATTTTGATCTTAAGATTAAAAGCGCAAAGATGGTGTTATTATGTAATCCTCATAACCCGACAGGAACAGTCTGGTCGGAAGAAGAATTGCATAAAATCGCTACAAACTGTGCAAGACATAATGTCTGGTTATGTGCAGATGAAATTCATAGTGATTTTGTTTTTAATCGTAGCTTTACATCAGCGCTTAAAATAAAAAAAGAAAAAGTAGTGGTGTTTAATTCGATATCGAAAACATTTAATGTTCCTGCGCTAACAGGATCGTATCTGATTTCAACTGACGAGGATTTTAATCATAAGTTCAGAACGATATCGAGGTATCGCGATTTCGTAAACTCCCCATCAGTACTGAATATAATTGCAACCATTGTTGCCTATAATGAATGTGAGGGATGGTTAAAGTCATTAAAGGCACATATTGCCTCTAACATTCAATTCACCCAGCAGTATCTGAATGAAAATACTCCAGAATTGATCGTAAGGCCGGCTGATGGCTGCTATTTTTCGTGGATAGATTGCTCTGCTATTGGCTATCCCTTTGATGAATTCTACAGTCGATTAATTAATGAAGGCAAAGTGGGCATTATGGCGGGGCATGTCTATGGAACGGAGGGGGAGGGCTACCTTCGTCTGAACCTGGCCTGCGGTCGAGAAAAATTATATATGGGGCTTACACGTCTTGCGAGTGTAATTAAAAACATTAATCAGGAAAAATAAAGTGAACAACACGGAACTTGTACATCTTATTAAACATTTTATGCGTAACGAACATAAGGCTGTTGAAGCGGTTATTGACTCCCCACTTTCTGAAGTTGCTAATTTAATTAAAGTATTACAATCTTGTCAGGGAAAAGTTGTTTTTATTGGTGTTGGTAAGTCAGGTATTATTGCCAGAAAGCTAGCAGCAACTTTTGCCAGCACCGGAACTCCTTCGTTTTTTGTTCACGGTACGGAAGCAGTACACGGCGATCTTGGGATGGTGGCGAAAGATGATGTTGTTATTCTTATTTCAAACAGTGGTGAGACGACAGAAATCCTGGCAACACTACCTAGTCTGAAAAAAATGGGTAATTATTTGATCTCTTTTACCCGCAGTTATCGCTCATCGCTTGCGATAAGTTGTGATTTATCCGTTGAAATTCCCGTCAAAAGTGAGGCGGATAATTTAGGTTTAGCGCCGTCATGCTCATCGACAGTCGTTCTGGTTGTTGGTGATGCGGTGGCGCTTGCACTCTCCGAATTGAAAAAATTCACTCGTGCTGATTTCGGCTTATATCATCCAGGAGGTGCGCTCGGCATTAAAGCAAATTCATAATTTCAGAATATAAAACAGTAACCGGTCACGCCATCTTTTGAGGTGGCGTTCATTGAAGTGAGTGTCAGCTATGAAAAACGTTCTGGTCACCGTTCCCAGCTTTTCAGCGCGTTGTGTTTCTGCCAGCAAGCTGTTAAGAGAAAATCATTTTAACCTTATTATTAAGAATAATGTTGAGCATCTGGTTAAATCTGAATCCACAGTATTACGAGAATCTATTTGCGCAGTCATTGCCGGAAAAGATTGCTATCAGGCGGACACGCTATCACAACTGCCTGGTGTGAGAATAATATCGAGATTCGGGACGGGGATAGATAATATTGATCTTCGCGCGGCACAGCAATCCGATATTGTGGTTAATAATGCAGCTGGGGTTAATTCAAATGCGGTTGCGGAATTTATTATTGGTCTTATCTTCGCGAGCATGAGAAATATCCCTGGCAGCTATCATGCGATGCAAAATGGTTATTGGGGCGAGTCGCATGGCTGCGAGTTACAAGGGAAACGGATTGGCCTGGTTGGCTACGGTAATATTGGTAAAACACTGGCGAAAAGGTTGTCTGGTTTTGATGTTGATCTCTTAGCTTTTGACAAACAACCCGATTATCAGGTTGCTGACAACGCTGGAGTTCAGTTCGTATCAATTGAAGATATCTTTATGCAGTCGCATGTCATCATTGTTCTTCTGCCGTTTTCTCCTGATCTGGAGAATTTCATTAGCCACAAATATTTGTCGATGATGCGTAACGGCTCGTTGATCATCAATGCCGCCAGGGGAAAACTGCTGGATGAGAAGGCTTTACTTCAGATTATTGAAGAACGGAATGTTTTTGCGGCGCTGGATGTATTTAGCTCTGAACCGCTGGCGCAATTTAGCCCACTGCTGCATGCCAAAAATATCATTACAACGCCACATATTGCTGCCGCCACCGTTGAGTCATACCAGCAAACCGGGATACACGTTGCCAGGTCGATAATTGATTTCTTTGCGGGGAGGGAGATAAAAAACGTGCTGTGAGTTCAGACAAGGAAGATTTCAGGTACAAAAAAACCGCAATCTGTGAAACACATTGCGGTTTATCAGCATTCTAAGTGTTGGTTGCGGGGGCCGGATTTGAACCCAACACCAAACGTCTGAACACCCGTCACCGCCGCGAAGCTCCTAGGCCCGCAGGTGCGTGAAACATAATACGTCGGCGGGTGTGGGGGGGGTGCGGGGGGGGGCGGGGGGGGGGGGGGGG
>NZ_VATQ01000002.1:0-86784 GCF_005781135.1 Escherichia sp. E3659
CTGCTTTCAAAGGATGGGACTCATGACGGCATACGGAACGGAGTTTTTCTCAATGAACGATGTAAACCGACTCAGGATCCTCCAGGACGTTATCGACCGACGCCTCACTACACGTCTCGCAGCCAGCCGGCTGGAGATTTCTGACAGACACTGCCGCCGTCTGCTTGAACGTTACCGCGAACACGGACCACTTTCGCTGGTAAATCGTCGCCGTGGGCAGCCAGGTAATCGGCAACTGATGCCGGGCCTCGCTGAGCGTGCACTGCTTATTATCCGTGAACGCTACGCTGATTTTGGTCCGACGTTAGCCTGTGAGAAGCTCGCCGAACTCCATGGTCTGTATCTGGCCAAAGAAACAGTACGCAAGCTGATGATACAGGCTGGTTTATGGATCCCCCGCAAGTTACGGCCACCGCGTGTACATCAGCCACGTCCGCGACGTGCCTGTACCGGAGAGCTGATCCAGATTGATGGCTGCGAGCATCGCTGGTTCGAGGAGCGAGGCCCGGCCTGCACACTTCTCGTTTACGTTGATGATGCAACGAGCCGGCTGATGCAACTTCTGTTTGTTAGTTCCGAGTCTACTTTCACCTATTTTGAAGCCACCCGGGGCTATCTCGAGCGCTACGGTAAGCCTCTGGCGTTTTACAGCGACAAAGCCAGCGTTTTCAGGATTAACAACAAACAGGCCACTGGTGGCGATGGTCAGACTCAGTTCGGTCGAGCCATGAACGAGCTGAACATCACCGGTATCTGTGCCAACACCAGTTCAGCCAAGGGCCGCGTTGAACGGGCGCACCTCACGTTACAGGATCGCCTGGTCAAGGAGTTGCGGCTCCGTGGTATCAGTACACCTGAGGCTGCAAACGCCTTTGTCGAAGAGTTCATGGCTGACTACAACCGCCGGTTTGCAAAGCCGCCTCGTCATGATTTCGACGTTCACCGTCCGCTTGAGAATAATGAGAATCTGGAGGCAATATTCACCTGGCGTGAACAACGTAAGGTCTCAAAAAACCTGACACTACAGTATGATAAGAAGCTTTATCTCCTTGAAGATAATGAGGAAAACCGGCGTTTTCAGGGTAAATACATTGATGTCTGGCAGTATCCGGATGGCACTATCGAACTCCGGGCTAATGGTACTTCCCTGCCCTTCATAACCTATGACCGTCTGGGAGAACTGGACCAGGGCGCCATAGTCGACAACAAGCGACTGGGACGAGCACTGGAGATGATAAAACTGGTTCAGGACAAACGTGACAACACCCGTTCGCAGGCTCTGCCATCACTGGACGGCCAGACCTCACGCAGAAAGAAACAGCCCGGAAAGAAATCACAACGAAGCCTGAATCAGGACGACATGCTGGAAGCCCTGCAGCAACTCCAGACAAGAAGCGAAGAAATCTTTGGTAAAAGCTGAAATATAACCCACATGCGGACATCTTAATTTAGCTGCAAAGCGGACCTTTAAAAACAGCCCAGACAAACATAAACAAAGGGAAAATCCAGTCTTTAGCGGTCATGATTGTCCTGCTCATTAGCCACGATCAAAACCCACATCTCACTTAATTCCGTATTCTCGGCTTAACCGACCGTGCAACCTCAACACATTGGTTTCAATTGCCGTCACCACATTCTCCGAAAAATCTGCCGGTAATGAAGTCTTCACGTTATCCAGTGCTGCGGGAGTCATTCTGGCAAAGTCACTAAGGATTTCATGCATCTGCACTTCCGGGAATTTCAGCGCCTTTGCTGTCGCCAAAAAATGTCGCGGATAAATTTTATCGATTGCCGTTTTTCTGCCTTTGGATGCGTTAAGCCCCATTGCCAGTTTGAGATCGCTGATGTGTATTCCCGCGCCACCCAATACCGGAAATGCTGAAATGATGTCGTAAAATGGCGTGAGTCGATAACTACCACCGGCCTGGATAAAAACTGAAAAATTTTTCGCATGGCCGTCCGTCGCGCCAATCAACCACTGGAATACCTGGAATTTCATAAAATCATAACGATCGCGAAGCGCCTCGCTGGACCCCATTAAAAACGCCATAATCCGCGCGATACCTGGGCCTCCGTCAGATTCATATTTCACCGATGAAGGTAAACCGAATGTCTGACACATATCCTCCTGTGGCAAGCGAAGTAAAACCGTTCGTTCAGTATTCCAGCGCCTGTCAAAGCGTTCGACCGCTAACGCGCGCACTCTACCCGCTTTTATGATTTCTGCGTCCGGAACATTCAACCCGAGTTCTTTCGCCAGCAGCAGACAGTAATATTCATTATCCACGCTTTGACTGAGATCGAGCGTCGCGTTGGGCTGCCTGATTTCACCAATCGGTAATTTAATGATATGCGTCGTCGGCGTTATTCCTTTCGGAATGCACCAGTCATTGCCCATTCTGAGCAGCGCGGTCTTCTCCTGCGCGCCAGCAACCGAGATGCGAAAGTCATTTTCTTCTCTTATCATGCCTAGCGGAATATCTGCTTTATAAGCCGTTAATACTTCTTCAAGTCTGGCGTCAGTAAGCTTTTCCCATGCCATTATCGGGTGCGTTACGGTTTCATCTTCTGGTAATAACGTCACGGCGCCAACGCTGTCTCGCCCTATTTCTGACAATAAATCAAACGGTTGTCTGGATTTAGCATGATAACGTTTAACGATCCGGTCGCGTACAACCGGGCTATCGGGTAACAGGTTATCGAAGAAGTTAAACACGGCATCAGAGGTGATATTCCCCTTCTGCAATGGCAGCGATAGCGACAACGGCCTGGCATAACGGTTGGCTAACCACTCCGGCGCATACCTAAAAGTGTGCGCGCCATTGGCCAACTTGGTTAACTCGCCTACCCGCTGGTTGTTCATCCAAGTGACAAGTTTAGGCATTACCACTCCAGGTCTTGCTGTTCTGTTGATTCTGGCGCAGCGTTTTTCGTGTCGCATAGCGTCATTGAGAGTTCAAGTGACTGTAATATCTTAAAAAATGTCGTCAGCGTGGTGTTATCGGGATTATTCTCGAAATTCGAAATCGTCGCCTGCTTAATGCCTATTTTTTTCGCCAGCTCGCTCTGCGTCCAGCCATTTTGCTGACGAACCAGTTTCATTGCATTCGCTAATTGCGTTGGGCTATAGATCATCGGAAAGCTTATCATGCCATACGTCCACAGAAAGTTTATCCGCTTAAGGGGATATTGTCAGTTTTATCCCTTAGTGAGGATAAAGTCAATCTGTAAACGCATTTTATCCGCTATACGGGATAAATGCTGCGATATCCGCGATCGCGGATAAAAGGGAGAATTTAAAAAAACGGCGCTGATGCGCCGGTTAAAAAGAAATAGGAATACCGATACTCAAAAATTAACAGCCACGGTTATCAGGATGTGGCTGTCAATAAAACTATAACCCAGGCGCTTTCCATAACGATGTCGTCAGTCCGTGATCAACCAGCCCCAGTTGATCCTGATATACAGCCTGCCACTTATCGCGTGAATCTTGATAAAGTTCATGCTTTTCCGGGTCTGGTGTATGCGTTCGTTCCCAGCGTACAAGACGTTCTCCAGTTTCTGCCATTGATGAATAAATCCCGGCACCGACGCCAGCTGCAATGGCACATCCTAATGCGGTGGCTTCTTTGACCACCGGAATATTAACGGGTAATCCCGCGACATCAGCGAGAATTTGACTCCATAATTTCCCTTTTGAACCTCCGCCTGCAAAGACCAACGATGTGGGATGAATATTCGAAAAATCAGCAATTTGCTGCAAGTTACACGCTGATACAATCGCCGCATTTTCTTCCAGCGCACGGAACAATGTCGCTTTGTTACATTTATCCGGGTCAATGGACAAGTTAATAAAGGAAGGCGCAGCGTGATACCAGGTTTTAAAGCGCATTCTGTCGGAGAATATCGGCATCACGCCCCACGACCCAGGCGGCACCCGACTGGCCATCTCTTCCAGCAGCGTATAGGTGTCGATACCTAAACGTTCGGCAATCAGTTTTTCTTCGGCACAAAAGGCATCGCGAAACCAGCGCATGGTGAGTCCGGTAAAAAAGCTAATAGATTCAGCTTGTACCATGCCAGGAACAACATGGGGATTAACGCGCACGTTCATTTCTGGATCGGTTACCGGCGCGGCTAAGTTTACAACTTGCTGCCAGAATGTGCCGCCAAGAACAGCGGTTTGTGCCGGACGCACAACGCCTAATCCAAGACAACCGAGTTGCACGTCCCCTCCTCCCACGACCACCGGAGTGCCAGCCTTCAGGCCGCAAAGTTCCGCAGCTTGTGAACTTACCACGCCCAGCAATGTGCCGGTTTCTTTGACAGGAGAAAGAATATCAGCCCGCAGTCCGGCCATATCCAGCAATGCAGGTTTCCAGTCACGGGTGGTTAGATCGAGAAGTCCCGTGGTGCCAGCGTTAGACGGATCGACTGCCAGTTCCCCACTTAACATATAGGCCAGCCAGTCGCTGATCATGGTGATGGTCGACGCCTGTCGGTAGATATCAGAACGATGATGCGCCAGCCAAAGTAATCTGGGGATGGCGCTTAAAGCCAGCGTTTGTCCGGTCGCGCGATACACTTCGTTTTCAAAGGTATTGTTATGCAGTTCTTTTAGTTCGCAGACTTCCCGCGCCGCTCTGGCATCCACATTGGCGCAGGCCCAGATCGGTGTTCCTTCATTGTTATATAAAACAATGCCTTCGCGCATCGAACATGCCGCAACGGCAGCAATATATTCCGGCGCGATACCAGAATTATGTAACGCCTGGCGCATACATTCGCACGCCAGTTGCCAGTTCTTATTCAGATCAAATTCCATTGAACCGGGAACATCAGGTACTGCCAGATGCCGCCACTCCGCCTGTCCTACCGCGATTTGATTGCCTTCCAGGTCGAAAATCACAGCCCGAATACTTCCGGTGCCTGCGTCCAGCGCCATCAGGTAATGCTTTGATTCTGAAGGGGTAAAGAGTCGAGCCATTAGATTGTCCTCGGCTTAAGCGTTCTGTCTGTTCCTCTATACGTTCTCCATCGTTCCCGGTAATAAGGTGATGCTAAATTAACCACGTAAAATCGCAGCGGCAGTATCCTGGTCGGTAACCAGCGCGTTGATGTAGCCGCCTTTCATCGCAGCGGCGATCGCTTCGGCTTTATTTTCGCCCCCTGCGACACCTACTCTAATTGGAATGGTTGTCATCGCGGTTAAAGGTAAGCCAATCAGTTCGTTATGTATTTTGATATCCGTGACAACGTCACCTTTAGCGTCAAAAAAGTAACCTAAAATATCGCCAATGGCCCCTTTTCGACCAATCATTAACTGTTCGCCCTGGCTGATATAACCGGAGCGAATAATCGTCGCATCCTCTTTTTGATTCACGGCGCCAATGCCGACAATTGCCACATCCGCAGCTTGCGCGGCTAAAAGGACATCTTTGACGCAGTTTTCATTTTTCAGCGTTCGGGCAATTTCAGCCGAAGATGCCCGTAATGGCGCCGGAATGATGTTGACGCTGCACGCTGCGTTAAGTTGCCCGATACCTGTCATATAAGAGCCGACGCCACCGGAGAGCGTGACCAGGCGGATTTGCTGTGACGAAATAAAACCACTTAAGCGTTGAAGCGTGTTCATCGTTGCCTCGCCAAAGCCAATCGCCAGCATTTGCTGTGGCTGGAGCAATCCCATCAACATGTGTGCTGCGCCGATTCCTAAGCGCCCGCCGACATCAGCATCTGCGAGTCCAGGGATCACCCGCACATGCTGTAATGAAAACTGGCGACGTAATTGCGTTTCATATTCCAGACAGCCTTCAAAGCGAGAATTAATCTGCACGCGAATGATGCCGGACTGGTGCCCTTTCTCCAGTAACCGCGACACTTTCAAACGCGTTAGCCCGAGGCGATCGCTAATCTCGCTCTGGGTCAGCCCGTCGTGATAGTAAAACCACGCGATCCGCGCGACCTGTTCTTCTTCGCACATTCCCTGTTCTGAAATTGCCGAATCGTTGATTGTCATAATTCATTCTTCACTTTGAACATATTTAAATCTTTAATGCAATTGTTCAGTTCTTGCGCATTTATATCTGTGATAGCAACCACAGTTTGACTAACGAGTATGAACAAACGCAACCATGAAAATCAAAATAGCATAAATTGTGATCTATTCGTCGGAAATATGTGCAATGTCCACCTAAGGTTATGAACAAATTAAAAGCAGAATTACATTTGTTCAAAACTCACCTGCAAAACTGAACGGGGGAAAATATGCAAACGAGTGATACCCGCGCGTTACCGCTACTTTGCGCCCGCTCGGTTTATAAACAGTATTCAGGGGTTAATGTCCTGAAAGGCATCGATTTTACGTTGCATCAGGGGGAAGTTCACGCCCTGCTCGGCGGTAACGGTGCGGGTAAATCGACGCTAATGAAAATCATCGCCGGTATTACCCCCGCTGATAGCGGCACGCTGGAGGTTGGTGGCAACAACTACACCAGATTAACGCCAGTTCATGCTCATCAGTTGGGTATTTATCTCGTTCCCCAGGAACCGCTGCTTTTCCCAAGCCTGTCGATAAAAGAAAACATCCTGTTTGGTCTGGCAAAAAAACAGCTCTCTATGCAGAAAATGAAGAACTTGCTGGCGGCGCTGGGCTGCCAGTTTGATCTCCATAGTCTGGCGGGCTCACTGGATGTTGCCGACCGCCAAATGGTGGAAATCCTGCGCGGTCTGATGCGCGATTCGCAAATTCTTATTCTCGATGAACCTACAGCGTCGCTTACCCCTGCGGAAACCGAACGCTTGTTTGGCCGTTTGCGGGAACTACTCGCCACTGGCGTGGGTATTGTTTTTATCTCACATAAGCTGCCGGAAATTCGCCAGATTGCCGATCGTATTAGCGTGATGCGCGACGGAACTATTGCGTTAAGTGGCAGAACCAGCGAGCTGTCTACCGACGACATCATTCAGGCCATTACGCCAGCAACGCGGGAAAAATCTCTTTCAGCCAGTCAAAAGTTATGGCTGGAGTTGCCCGGTAATCGCCCACAACATGCAGCCGGAACATCGGTACTGGCGCTGGAAAATCTGACTGGCGAAGGTTTTATGAATGTCAGTTTTACGCTTAATGCCGGAGAAATTCTTGGCCTGGCTGGGCTAGTGGGGGCCGGGCGCACTGAACTGGCAGAAACGTTGTATGGTCTGCGGCCTTTTCGTGGCGGGCGCATCATATTGAATGGTAAAGAGATCAATAAATTATCTACCGGAGAACGTTTGCATCGCGGTCTGGTTTATCTACCAGAAGATCGCCAGTCCTCAGGATTGAATCTCGATGCTTCGCTGGCGTGGAACGTCTGCGCCCTCACCCATAATCAACGCGGATTCTGGGCAAAAACCGCGAAAGATAACGCCACACTGGAGCGATATCGTCGCGCGCTGAATATTAAATTTAACCAACCGGAACAAGCTGCACGGACATTATCCGGTGGCAACCAGCAAAAAATCCTGATTGCCAAATGCCTGGAAGCTTCGCCGCAAGTATTGATTGTCGATGAGCCGACGCGCGGCGTGGATGTCTCGGCGCGTAATGATATCTACCAGCTGTTGCGCAGCATCGCCGCACAAAATGTGGCCGTGCTGCTTATCTCCTCCGATCTGGAAGAGATCGAACTGATGGCTGACCGCGTGTATGTGATGCATCAGGGTGAAATTACCCACTCGGCACTGACCGGGCGCGATATTAATGTCGAGACCATTATGCGCGTTGCCTTCGGCGATAGTCAGCGTCAGGAGGCGTCATGCTGAAGTTTATTCAGAACAACCGTGAAATCACGGCACTGCTGGCGGTGGTGCTGCTGTTTGTATTACCCGGTTTTCTCGACCGTCAGTATTTAAGTCTGCAAACGCTGACCATGGTTTATAGCAGCGCACAAATCCTGATCCTGCTGGCAATGGGCGCGACGCTGGTGATGCTGACGCGCAATATTGATGTTTCGGTAGGCTCAATTACGGGTATGTGCGCGGTGCTGTTGGGGATATTACTGAACGCCGGGTATTCACTGCCTGTTGCTTGTGTCGCGACGCTACTGCTCGGCTTGCTCGCGGGATTTTTCAACGGAGTCCTGGTCGCGTGGCTAAAGATCCCAGCCATTGTCGCCACGCTCGGTACATTAGGGTTGTACAGAGGCATCATGCTGCTGTGGACTGGCGGAAAATGGATTGAAGGGTTACCCGCCGAACTGAAACAACTCTCCGCCCCGCTACTGTTTGGCGTTTCCGCGATTGGTTGGTTGACGATAATTCTGGTGGCATTTATGGCCTGGCTGCTGGCGAAGACGGCGTTTGGACGCAGTTTTTATGCCACGGGCGATAATTTGCAGGGCGCTCGTCAACTGGGCGTTCGTACGGAAGCCATTAGGATTGTGGCATTTTCGTTGAACGGCTGCATGGCGGCACTGGCGGGGATTGTGTTTGCTTCGCAGATCGGTTTTATCCCCAACCAGACCGGTACCGGGCTGGAGATGAAAGCGATTGCAGCCTGCGTGCTGGGCGGCATTAGTTTGCTCGGCGGTTCCGGTGCGATCATCGGTGCGGTACTCGGTGCCTGGTTCCTGACGCAGATCGATAGCGTACTTGTGCTGTTGCGCATTCCGGCATGGTGGAACGATTTTATCGCGGGCCTCGTGCTGCTGGCCGTGCTGGTGTTTGATGGGCGACTGCGTTGTGCGCTGGAACGTAATCTGCGGCGGCAAAAATATGCCCGCTTTATGACGCCACCGCCATCCGTTAAACCCGCTTCGTCAGGTAAAAAACGGGAGGCCGTGTAATGCGTATTCGCTACGGTTGGGAACTGGCCCTTGCCGCACTGCTCGTTATTGAGATTGTCGCATTTGGTGCAATTAACCCACGGATGTTAGATCTCAATATGTTGCTGTTCAGCACCAGTGACTTTATCTGCATTGGCATTGTCGCCCTACCGCTGACGATGGTGATTGTCAGTGGCGGGATCGATATTTCGTTTGGTTCGACCATCGGCTTGTGCGCCATTGCATTAGGCGTACTGTTTCAAAGTGGTGTGCCGATGCCGCTGGCGATTCTTCTGACCTTTCTGCTCGGCGCATTGTGCGGGCTGATTAACGCCGGATTAATTATCTATACCAAAGTTAACCCGCTGGTGATTACGCTTGGCACGCTGTATCTGTTTGCCGGAAGCGCTCTGCTGCTTTCCGGGATGGCCGGAGCGACGGGGTACGAAGGTATTGGTGGATTCCCGATGGCGTTTACAGATTTCGCTAACCTGGATGTGCTTGGACTCCCCGTTCCGCTGATTATCTTCCTGATATGTCTCCTCGTTTTCTGGCTGTGGCTGCATAAAACTCATGCCGGACGTAACGTGTTTTTGATTGGGCAAAGCCCGCGTGTGGCGCTTTATAGCGCGATTCCAGTTAACCGCACCTTATGTGCGCTCTATGCCATGACGGGGCTGGCGTCTGCGGTCGCCGCTGTGCTGCTAGTATCGTATTTTGGTTCAGCACGTTCCGATCTCGGTGCATCGTTTCTGATGCCCGCCATCACCGCCGTGGTGCTTGGCGGTGCCAATATTTATGGTGGTTCCGGTTCCATTATCGGCACCGCCATTGCGGTTTTATTAGTGGGATATTTGCAACAAGGTTTGCAAATGGCAGGAGTGCCAAATCAGGTGTCCAGCGCCCTTTCCGGTGCGCTACTTATCGTCGTTGTCGTAGGTCGTTCCGTTAGCCTGCATCGCCAGCAAATTAAAGAGTGGCTGGCGCGTCGGGCCAATAACCCATTGCCATAAAGGATATCTTCATGACACTTCATCGCTTTAAGAAAATCGCCTTACTTAGCGCCCTTGGCATTGCCGCAATCTCTATGAATGTGCAGGCCGCAGAGCGTATTGCATTTATTCCCAAACTGGTTGGCGTGGGATTTTTTACCAGCGGTGGCAACGGCGCACAACAAGCGGGTAAAGAGCTGGGCGTTGATGTGACCTACGATGGGCCAACAGAACCCAGTGTTTCTGGTCAGGTACAGTTGATTAATAACTTCGTCAATCAGGGATATAACGCCATTATCGTTTCTGCGGTTTCGCCTGATGGCTTGTGTCCGGCACTGAAACGCGCTATGCAACGTGGTGTGAGAGTGCTGACCTGGGACTCTGATACTAAACCGGAGTGCCGCTCCTACTACATTAATCAGGGAACGCCCGCCCAGTTAGGAGGTATGTTGGTGGATATGGCGGCGCGCCAGGTAAATAAAGATAAAGCCAAAGTCGCGTTTTTCTACTCCAGCCCCACCGTTACGGACCAAAACCAGTGGGTGAAAGAAGCGAAAGCGAAAATCGCCAAAGAGCATCCAGGCTGGGAAATTGTCACTACGCAGTTTGGCTATAACGATGCCACTAAATCGTTACAAACCGCAGAAGGCATATTAAAAGCCTATAGCGATCTCGATGTCATTATCGCCCCCGACGCCAACGCCCTGCCCGCCGCCGCGCAAGCCGCTGAAAACCTCAAAAATGACAAAGTTGCGATTGTGGGATTCAGCACGCCAAACGTGATGCGTCCGTATGTAGAGCGCGGCACGGTGAAAGAATTTGGCCTGTGGGATGTGGTTCAGCAAGGCAAAATTTCAGTTTATGTCGCGGATGCATTATTGAAAAAAGGTGCAATGAAAACGGGCGACAAGCTGGATATCGAGGGCGTAGGTCAGGTGGAAGTCTCGCCAAATAGCGTTCAGGGCTATGACTACGAAGCGGATGGTAATGGCATTGTACTGTTACCGGAGCGCGTGGTTTTCAATAAAGAAAATATCGGCAAATACGATTTCTGATGTGCATTACTTAACCGGAGTAAGTTATGGCAGATTTAGACGATATTAAAGATGGTAAAGATTTTCGCACCGATCAACCGCAACAAAATATCCCTTTTACCCTCAAAGGTTGCGGTGCACTGGACTGGGGAATGCAGTCTCGTTTATCGCGGATATTTAATCCGAAAACGGGTAAAACCGTGATGCTGGCCTTTGATCATGGTTATTTTCAGGGGCCTACTACCGGACTTGAACGCATCGATATAAATATCGCCCCGTTGTTTGAACATGCCGATGTATTAATGTGTACGCGCGGTATTTTGCGCAGCGTAGTGCCCCCGGCGACCAATAAGCCGGTGGTACTGCGGGCGTCAGGTGCGAACTCTATTCTGGCGGAATTAAGTAATGAAGCAGTAGCGTTATCGATGGATGACGCTGTGCGCCTGAACAGTTGCGCAGTGGCGGCGCAGGTTTATATCGGCAGCGAATATGAACATCAGTCGATCAAAAATATTATTCAGTTAGTCGATGCTGGAATGAAAGTGGGAATGCCGACCATGGCAGTCACTGGCGTGGGCAAAGATATGGTGCGCGATCAGCGTTATTTCTCGCTCGCGACCCGAATCGCCGCTGAAATGGGGGCGCAAATTATCAAAACCTATTATGTCGATAAAGGTTTTGAACGGATTGTTGCCGGATGTCCGGTACCCATTGTTATTGCTGGCGGTAAAAAATTACCAGAGCGCGAGGCGCTGGAAATGTGCTGGCAGGCTATCAATCAGGGCGCATCTGGTGTGGATATGGGGCGTAATATTTTCCAGTCTGACCATCCGGTGGCGATGATGAAAGCCGTACAGGCGGTGGTACACCATAACGAAACGGCTGATCGGGCATATGAACTTTATCTGAGTGAAAAACAGTAACTGCGGATTAAGGAGAAGAATTATGCACGTCACACTGGTTGAAATTAACGTTCATGAAGACAAGGTTGACGAGTTTATCGAGGTCTTTCGCCAGAACCACCTGGGCTCGGTACAGGAAGAAGGTAATTTGCGCTTCGATGTCTTACAGGACCCGGAAGTGAATTCGCGCTTTTATATTTACGAAGCCTATAAAGATGAAGACGCAGTGGCATTCCATAAAACCACGCCCCACTACAAAACCTGTGTCGCGAAACTTGAAGAGCTAATGACCGGGCCGCGTAAAAAACGTGTGTTCAATGGGTTGATGCCGTGAGGCGAATTCATCAGTTTTATCTACAATTGGGGTAACGCGCTGACGGGAGTAAAAAAATGTCTGACTGGAACCCCTCTTTATATCTGCACTTTGCCGCTGAACGATCGCGTCCGGCGGTGGAGCTGCTTGCCAGAGTGCCGTTGGAAAATGTCGAATACGTTGCCGATCTTGGCTGTGGCCCAGGTAACAGCACCGCCCTGCTGCATCAACGTTGGCCTGCGGCCAGGATAACGGGCATCGACTCGTCTCCGGCGATGATTGCCGAAGCGCTCAGTGCTTTGCCGGACTGCCAGTTTGTGGAAGCAGACATCCGCACCTGGCAACCGAAACAGGGACTCGATCTGATTTTTGCTAATGCCTCATTGCAATGGCTGCCCGACCACTACGAATTGTTTCCTCATCTGGTTTCTTTACTTAATCCGCAAGGCGTGCTGGCAGTACAGATGCCAGATAACTGGCTGGAGCCGACCCATGTGCTCATGCGCGAAGTCGCCTGGGAACAAAATTATCCAGATCGCGGGCGTGAGCCGCTGGCTGGCGTTCATGCTTACTACGATATTTTGAGCGAAGCCGGATGTGAGGTCGATATCTGGCGAACCACTTACTATCACCAGATGCCGTCGCACCAGGCGATTATTGACTGGGTGACCGCAACCGGATTACGCCCGTGGTTGCAGGATCTGACTGAGAGCGAACAGCAGCATTTTCTTACACGCTACCATCAGATGCTGGAAGAACAGTATCCACTGCAAGAGAACGGGCAGATACTGCTGGCATTCCCGCGACTGTTTATTGTTGCCCGACGTACGGAGTAATTATCACGTCAGCTGGTAATGGCGATCGGGAAGAATTTTCGCTGGAATTTCTGCTTCATCGTTCATCTGTAACAGGTCAATTTCAATAGCGTTGCAGATGGCATCCAGCGGTAAATCATTGTTTTCAGTACCGAACGGATCTTCCAATTCTTCCGCCAGACAATCCAGCGAAATAAAAGTGTAGGAAATCAGCACAGAGATAAAAGGCGTCATGTAATGCAGGTCCACGACCAGCGCGAACGGCAGCATGATACAAAACAGATAAACGGTACGATGCAAAATCAGGGTGTAGGCAAAGGGAATTGGCGTATAGGCAATGCGCTCGCAGCCTGCCAGAACCGCTGAAATATCATTAAGCCGATCGTTGAGGCTAATAAACAGAATGTCCGAAAGTCGTCCATTGCGGCGCTGAACCGCCAACCACTCCCCCATTATTAACAAGATACGGTTAGCTGGAGAGTTCGAAGCCAGTACACGCTGAAGATCTTCGGCATTGAGATAATGTGCCAGCACTTCCGCCTGTGGTTGTTTGCGTAATGTCATGCGTAAACAGTGGGCGAAGGCGATTTGCAGTCGGGCAAACTCCCTTACCCTTGCCGAATCCGGCAATGTCGTTTTTACCTCACGCAATAATGACCGTGAAGCAATCATCAACTGCCCCCAAAGTTTGCGCGCTTCAACGTAACGGGCGTAACCAGCGTTATTACGAAACCCCAGAAAGATGGCGATGGCGACACCAAGAATGCTGAACGGTGCGAGGGTGAATTTGATGCCCAGATGTGTGTACCAGGGCAGCATGAAAATAACAGCGATAGAAAAGAGAAAATTGAGTAGTAAGCGCGAGGATATCTTGGATAATACTGAACCGTGCCAGACAAAAATACGGCGCAGCCAGTGTTGTTGTGGACGAACAATCATGGTTATCTTCAGGCGTGGAAAAGTCGCCCTATTAAACGTGATTACGATCACATTCTCAAGACAGTACTTACAAATTACCTACAAGACTACAACATTTACAGGTGCTACATATGGCACCTGGTTATGATAATTAGAATATAGGATGTTGTAACTAAAATAGCTAAATAAGAAACCCGGTCGAAACCGGGTTCAGATAACGAAGCTATTTAGCACAACGGACGTACAGCTTCACGCATCCCTTTTTCCAGAATGGAATCCAGGTCATTAGCAACCAGTTCGACCAGGCCAGGCACTTGCGTCAGGTCCTGTTCCCAGTGGTCTTTTTCTGCCAGCACAATAGCGACCAGCTCCTGGGTGTCGATGATACGGTCACGATGCTGGCTCCAGAGTTGCTGATAGCGTTCCAGCCAGTGGGCATCATCCTGTACCGGATACGCTTCCCCGTTACGTTCTCCACGATAGAATGCAATCAATGCCGCTAGCGCGAAGGTCAGTCGGGCCGGAAGTTTACCGTTCGCCTTCTGTCCTGCCAGCAACTGCGGCAGAATTCGGGTACGGAACTTGGTCATACCGTTGAGCGCGATGGAAAGCAGCTGATGCTTAATGTACGGGTTACGGAAACGCCCGGTTACCGCACTGGCGAAAGATTCCAGTTCATCACGTGGCAAATCCAGTACTGGAATAATTTCTTCGTAGATGGCTTTTTCAACGAATGCGCAAATTTCAGCATCGTTCATCGCTTCACCTACGGTATCCAGCCCTGCCTGGAACGCCACCGGCACCAGCGCGGTGTGCGCACCGTTGAGGATTGCCACTTTGCGTTCTTTATACGGTTTAATATCGTCTACAATCAATACGTTGAGCGGATATTTGTCCAGACGTAGTTCTGAAGCTAAAGATTTCGGCCCCTGAATCACAAACAGGTAAAAGTGTTCAGCGGTATCGAGGAAACCATCGTGATACCCCAGTTCTTCTTCCAGTTTCGCCACTTCATCACGCGGATAACCGGTAACGATACGGTCCACCAGCGTTGAACAGAAGCTGTTAGCCTGATCCAGCCATTGAATAAATGCTTCTGGTAGCGCCCACTCCTGCGCGTAGCGCAGAACCAGTTCACGCAGCGCATCGCCGTTATAGTCGATCAGTTCACACGGGATGATGATCCAACCTTTATCCAGCGCACCGTTGAAATGGCTAAAACGTTCGAACAACAGGCGAGTCAGTTTTGCCGGATAGCTTACCGCTGGGGCGTCATCAAATTTGTCGCCTGCATGGTAGCTGATGCCTGCTTCGGTGGTGTTAGAGAAAACAAAGCGCATTTCCGGGTTGTGCGCCAGTTTCAGGAATTCATCGTATTCACTGTAGACGCTGATTTCACGATTAACAGAACGAATCAGACGCGCATCGCTAACCGCTTCGCCCTTCTCATTCAAACCACGAATGATGGTGGTGTACAGACCATCCTGAGTGCTCAGTGACGGCGGGAATGAAGTTTCAATCGGACGAACTACGACCACACCAGAATTCAGATCGGTGTGCTCGTTCAGGAGATCGATTTGCCAGTCGACAAAGGCACGCAGGAAGTTACCTTCACCAAACTGAATGATACGTTCTGGATACTGTGCACCGGGAAAATCGCGACGATTTAGTGTTTTCACAATGGGTTCCCTTTTGATTAGTCATACAACCTGTTTGAATTGGTACGACAGGTTAGCAAACTTTAATACGCTGAACCCCTGTTTTGATCAACTCGCGGTGAACAATTCACGGTTTTTGGCGAAAAATGTGCTGCTGGTCAAGGTTCCGGAAAGTTAAAGCTTGTAATCATGACTCGAGGTAAAAGTGGAAAATGTCCAAATTGGTAGAACAAATTAGATGTTCCCCACAAAAACTCGCAAATTTGTCAGACAACTTCCTCGCCATAATGCATAGTGCTGGTACGATTTCGCCCGTCTTTTTTCGAGCGATAAAGACAAGTATCGGCTTCTACCATTAGTTTGTTGAAATCATCTATTAACGTACGAAATGTTGCACTTCCACTTCCGACACCAATGCTAACCGTCAAGTAAAGCGTTTTTTGTTGCCAGATAAACGGTTGCATTTCTACGCCTTTACGGATTTTTTCCGCCATCAGCAGACCATCCACAGGATTCACTGAAGGCACTGCAACCGCAAATTCTTCGCCGCCCATCCGTGCCACCAGCCCCTTATCACCAACTATCTTCTGTATATGCCGGGCAAACACGCTTAAAACTTTATCGCCGCATTCATGGCCATAGTTGTCGTTTATGCTTTTGAAATAGTCGATATCAAGCAGCATCACCGTCAGATGTTGTGTCTGTTGTAGTGACGGATTTTTTAACGCCTCAAAAAGACCTGAGCGCGAATAAACCTGGGTGAGAAAATCAAAATCGGCACGCAGAGAAACTTGCTTAACCAGCGAATTAATTGCCGCCACGCTAAAGGAAACCATGATTGGGCAAATTGCCATGGTAGCAATCCCCAGACGAGCGGAGAACATTTGTGGGATAGAGAACGGCGAACCGACGGCGATATCTATCACCGAATTTGCCACCAGCACGATTTCCACCGCTCCCGTCAAAAAAGTCAGCAAACACGTTACCTGCGGGGTATAGCGTACCGCACACCAGATCAATGCAGGCAATGGGAACGCCAGACTCCCCGCACCGCCAATCACTACCGAGGCAATGACCGATACAATGAGCGCAATAAACGGCATCATCTGTTCTGCTTTAAAGCGTGGCAACGCCCTGGGGATCGCCAGCGTCAACATACACGGAACAATTAACACGCCCGTCGAAAACTGTTCGCTAAACCAGTCAGCAAGTAAGGGCCAGAAATCCAGACTATCAATACTTACTGAACCAACCGCCCCGACAATTGCGCATAATAATGCGGCTATAAGGCAATAATTAAACAAGCGTAAGGCACTTACTGGCTCATACTTATTTTTCCCCAGTCGCTTATCCCTCACCACTAACCGAGCCACGGTCACAATAAACATCATATTGGACAAGTTGATGACCAGTGAAACTAAACCCC
Source organism: Escherichia sp. E3659 (assembly GCF_005781135.1). Taxonomy (NCBI): domain Bacteria; kingdom Pseudomonadati; phylum Pseudomonadota; class Gammaproteobacteria; order Enterobacterales; family Enterobacteriaceae; genus Escherichia; species Escherichia sp. E3659. The sequence goes on from NZ_VATQ01000002.1 coordinate 16,863, forward strand.
ATTCGGTAGTCATCGCATCATAAGCCAGCATCGCCACGTAACTGATTGCATAGTAATGCAGTCGATTGAGCCAGACATACCGGGCAAAAACCCCTGCCATCACACCATTCAGCGGCCAGAAGAGAGAGAGTTCATGAACCAGACGTAACTCTGCACCAACAAAATAGAACAGCGTGGTTAGCGCAAAAATCGCGATGCTATTACGTAGCAAATGGCCTTCCAGGAACAAATGGAAAGTTGAGATGGGGTGTACACGCATTAATTATCTGTCCATACAATTGCAGGCTGCAATTATTTTAACGCAATAAGTAAATTCTCATAAAGGATAGCATGTTCACTGGCAGCGGTGACAAATAAAGATATTAATCCGATACGGCTTTGTCGAAATCTGACATTCTTATGGCTGATTCATCTGAATAACCAGCCAGTGGTAGATAACCGTCACAATATAACGTTGTTGTTCCTCACTTAACGAAACACCCTGCGGAATGTTGTGCCACTTAGCCAGACAGCCGCGACAACATGTTGCTGTAGCATGCTGGGCAATAAACACCGGATGCCCGCGCATGGGAGTTTGCTTGCCATCGTTCGCCGGTAAGGCCGGGGCAAGACGTTTAGCGACAAAATCTGCCGCATGTTGTTCGATAACCGGCGCGCCCTTCTCCAGACAATACTGACGCTCCTTCACGCCTAAACGAAAGCGGGAGCGAAATTTTGAACGGGATAAACGCGCGAAGAGTGGATCAAGAGACTGCATTAGTAAACCGAGCGTCCTAATTGTTTCGTCAATTGTTCAAGTACTGCAATACCGGCAAGAGAGTTACCTGCGTCATCCAGTTCCGGACTCCAGACCGCAATGGCCATTTCATGTGGGACGATCGCCACAATACCGCCACCAACGCCAGATTTCGCCGGAAGTCCCACCCGCCAGGCAAACTCGCCCGCGTTCTGGTACATACCACTGGTTGCCATCAGCGCGTTAATTTGTCGCGCCTGCATTGGCGTCACCACGGGCTCATCGATATGAATAGCCTTCCCCTGATTTGCCAGAAAGACAAACGTTCGGGCCAGCTCAACGCAGCTCATTTTTAGTGCACAGTAGTGAAAGTAGTTTTGCAGTACTGTTGTCACATCATGATGGAAATTGCCAAACGACTTCATCAGCCAGGCTATCGCCGCATTTCTCGCAGAATGCTCGAACTCTGAACGCGCGACCACCGTATCGTAGGCAATATCAGACACACCGCTTAGTCCACGCACCACTTCCAGCATACGTTGCCGTGGGGCGCTTAATCGCCCTTGCAGCATGTCGCAGACCACCAGCGCACCGGCATTAATAAAAGGATTTCGTGGAATACCCTGCTCCATTTCAAGTTGCACCAGGGAATTGAAAGGCGATCCCGACGGATCTTTGCCCACACGTTGCCAAATCTCTTCTTCGGAGTAATGACGCATTGCAACAACGAGACTGAGCACTTTGGAAATAGACTGAATTGAAAAACGCTCTTGCGCGTCTCCGGCCTGAAAAAGCTGTCCGTCAACGGTACAGATAGCAATGCCCAGTCGGGAACCCTCTACCGTTGCCAGTGCCGGAATATAATCCGCGACTTTCCCCTGACCAATTAGCGGACGTACTTGCCGCAAAATGTTTTCTAAAATTGCATTATCCATGGCGACTGCCACTCTCTGCTCCTTGCTTGCAGGTCTGAAAAGACCTGCGAGTATAACAGAGCTAAATATGTGACGTCAGATCCGGTCTTTCCATACCGTCTGGATATTACAGAACTCATGTAACCCAAAATGGGAAAGTTCACGACCAAAGCCGCTCTTCTTCACACCGCCAAACGCTACCCGTGCATCACTGGCGCTGAAACCATTGATAAACACCCCTCCACATTCCAGACGTGCTGCCATTTGTTTCGCCAGTGCTACATCAGAGGTAATAATGGTTGCAGAAAGTCCAAACTCGCTGTCATTAGCAAGTTTAAGCGCATGTTCAGCATCTTTAGCAATGGTGATTGCCGCGACGGGTCCAAACAATTCTTCACGAAACGCGGTCATTTCTGGCGTGACGTCTGCCAGAACCGTTGCCGGATAGTAGTTTCCTGCGCCTGCTACCTTTTCCCCTCCGAGTAACAGACGGGCGCCCTGTGCCAGTGATTTTTCAACCTGATGATGTAGCTCATCACGCAAATCGAAACGCGCCATCGGTCCGAGGTCGTTTTCCTCATGACTCGGATCGCCCATTTTCAACGCCGATACCGCCGCTACAAAACGTTCGGTAAATGCAGAGGCAATCCCCTCTTCGAGGATAAAGCGTTTTGCTGCTGCACAAACCTGCCCGGTATTCTGATAACGTCCGGCAACCGCGGCTTTCACGGCCAGGTCCAGATCGGCATCGTTAAGCACAATAAACGGGTCGGAACCGCCCAGTTCAAGCACACATTTTTTCAGCGCCGCCCCAGCCTGCGCGCCAATGGCTGCTCCCGCACGGACACTTCCGGTGACTGTAACCGCAGCAATGCGCGGGTCTTTAATCATCTGGCTTACACCGTCATTGTCGGCATTCAACCAGCCATATACGCCTTGTGGGATACCTGCATCGTTAAAGACCTGAGCAATTAACTGTGCACAGCCCATCACATTTGGCGCATGCTTAAGCAAATAACCGTTACCTGCCAGGATAATGGGAACAGCCCCTCGCATCACCTGCCATAACGGAAAGTTCCACGGCATAATCGCCAGGATCGTCCCCATAGGACGATATTCAATAACCGCTTGCTGATTTTCTACCTGCGTAGGTTCGCTCTTCAGCATTGCCGGGCCATGCTCTGCATACCAGTCGCACAAGTTTGCTGATTTCGCCACTTCGGCACGCGCCTGTTTGATCGGTTTCCCCATTTCTCGAGTGATCATTTGCGCCATCTCTTCGCTACGGGCGCGCAAAGCCTTACCGAGATCACGCAGTTTTTCTGCGCGATAATCTACGTTTGTTACGCGCCAGTCGCGAAAGCCTGCCGCCGCGAGCCGAAGTGCGTGTTCAATATCGTCAGCGCCAGCCCACGGCAGTGCAGAAAGTTGTTCGCCATTGGCTGGATTTATTGAAATAGCATGGGTAAGCGGAGTAATGGTCATCCGGGTATCTCCTTCGTGAGTTATGGTGTGAAGATACGCAAATTTACTCTTTCGTAAAAATGAATAATATTAAGTCACTTGTTCACGAATTGAGAATGCTATGGATCTGACCCAACTGGAGATGTTTAACGCCGTTGCCGAGGCTGGCAGCATTACCCAGGCGGCAGCAAAAGTGCATCGTGTGCCATCTAACCTGACTACCCGTATCCGCCAGCTGGAAACAGAACTCGGCGTTGAACTGTTTATTCGCGAGAATCAGCGTTTACGTCTCTCGCCTGCCGGGCATAACTTTTTACGCTATAGCCAACAAATTCTCGCGTTAGTGGATGAAGCGCGGAGCGTTGTCGCTGGCGATGAGCCACAAGGCTTGTTTTCTCTCGGTTCGCTGGAAAGCACCGCAGCGGTACGCATCCCAGCTACACTGGCAGAATTTAACCGTCGTTATCCTAAAATTCAGTTTTCCCTTTCCACTGGCCCTTCCGGAACTATGCTGGACGGTGTACTTGAGGGAAAACTGAATGCGGCATTTATTGATGGTCCGATTAACCATACAGCCATTGACGGGATGCCGGTGTACCGCGAGGAGTTGATGATCGTTACGCCGCAAGGACATACTCCCGTTACCCGCGCCAGTCAGGTTAATGGTTGTAATATCTATGCCTTCCGCGCTAACTGCTCGTATCGCCGCCACTTTGAGAGCTGGTTTCATGCCGACGGCGCAGCGCCGGGGACAATTCATGAGATGGAGTCATATCACGGTATGCTGGCCTGTGTTATCGCCGGAGCGGGAATTGCGCTTATTCCTCGTTCCATGCTGGAAAGTATGCCGGGGCATCATCAGGTTGAAGCCTGGCCATTAGATGAGCAATGGCGTTGGTTAACGACATGGCTGGTCTGGCGTCGTGGCGCGAAGACTCGTCAGCTTGAGGCGTTTATTGAACTGCTTGACACATCGCTGGAACAGCATGAAGCGGCAAAATGAGATGTAGATCACAAAGTCATTGTATTCACATCATTAACCGTTTTAAGATCATTTCATCACCTTTTTGCAACTCACCCGATAATCTGTTATGACAACAAACACTGTTTCCCGCAAAGTGGCGTGGCTACGGGTAGTTACGCTGGCAGTAGCCGCCTTCATCTTCAATACTACCGAATTTGTCCCTGTTGGCCTGCTTTCTGACATTGCGCAAAGTTTTCACATGCAAACTGCTCAGGTCGGCATCATGTTGACCATTTATGCATGGGTAGTAGCGCTAATGTCATTGCCTTTTATGCTAATGACCAGTCAGGTTGAACGCCGCAAATTGCTGATCTGCCTGTTTGTGGTGTTTATTGCCAGCCATGTGCTGTCATTTTTATCGTGGAGCTTTACCGTTCTGGTGATCAGTCGAATCGGCGTTGCTTTCGCACATGCTATTTTCTGGTCGATAACGGCGTCTCTGGCGATTCGCATGGCGCCAGCAGGTAAACGAGCGCAGGCGTTGAGTTTAATTGCTACCGGTACAGCACTGGCAATGGTATTAGGTTTACCCATTGGTCGAATTGTGGGGCAATATTTCGGCTGGCGAACGACGTTTTTTGCCATTGGTATTGGAGCGCTTATCACCCTGCTATGCCTGATTAAGTTACTTCCATTACTCCCCAGCGAGCATTCCGGGTCGTTGAAAAGTCTTCCGCAACTGTTCCGCCGCCCGGCATTGATGAGCATTTATTTGTTGACGGTAGTAGTGGTTACCGCGCATTACACGGCATACAGCTATATCGAGCCTTTTGTGCAAAACGTAGCTGGGTTCAGCGCCAATTTTGCCACCGCATTGCTGTTAATGCTCGGAGGCGCAGGCATCATTGGTAGCCTGATTTTCGGCAAACTCGGCAATCAGTATGCGTCTACGCTGGTGAGTACGGCAATTGCGTTATTGCTGGTGTGCCTGGCGCTACTGTTACCTGCGGCGAACAGTGAGATGCACCTCGGCGTACTGAGCGTTTTCTGGGGGATTGCGATGATGATCATCGGCCTTGGGATGCAGGTAAAAGTGCTGGCGCTGGCACCGGATGCTACCGACGTTGCGATGGCGCTATTTTCGGGAATATTTAATATTGGTATCGGCGCCGGGGCGCTGGTGGGTAATCAGGTGAGTCTTCACTGGTCGATGTCGATGATTGGCTATGTTGGCGCGGTGCCTGCTCTCGCTGCGTTAATATGGTCAATCGTCATATTCCGCCGCTGGCCAGTGAAACTCGAAGAACAGACACAATAGTTGAAAGGCCCATTCGGGCCTTTTTTAATGGTACGTTTTAATGATTTCCAGGATGCCGTTAATAATAAACTGCACCCCCATACACACCAGTAAGAAGCCCATCAGGCGGGAGATCGCTTCAATTCCCCCCTTGCCCACCAGACGCATAATTGCGCCAGAGCTACGTAGGCTTCCCCACAAAATGACCGCAACCAGAAAAAAAATCAGCGGCGGCGCAACCATCAGTACCCAGTCTGCGAAGGTTGAACTCTGACGTACTGTGGACGCCGAACTGATGATCATCGCAATGGTCCCCGGTCCAGCGGTACTTGGCATTGCCAGTGGAACAAAGGCGATGTTGGCACTGGGTTCATCTTCCAGCTCTTCGGATTTGCTTTTCGCCTCCGGTGAGTCAATCGCTTTTTGCTGGGGGAAGAGCATACGGAAACCAATAAACGCGACAATTAAGCCGCCAGCAATACGCAGACCGGGAATCGAAATCCCGAATGTGTCCATCACCAGTTGTCCGGCATAGTACGCCACCATCAAGATGGCAAAAACATATACCGAGGCCATTAATGACTGACGATTACGTTCGGCGGTGTTCATGTTACCCGCAAGCCCGAGAAACAACGCTACGGTAGTTAACGGGTTAGCTAACGGCAATAACACCACCAGCCCCAGGCCTATCGCTTTAAACAAATCTAACATTGGTGGTTGTCATCCTGTGTCGCTAGTTATCTGCGAAAAGTATAAAGGGTAAACAAGGAGAAAGTTTCACTCTTTAACTAATCTTGCAGCACACTGCGCAATACTTGAACCGATTTAGCAAATCGTGGCATCAAGGGATTCATTCGTTTGACTTATACTTGCCTGGGCAATATTATCCCCTGCAACTAATTACTTGCCAGGGCAACCATTGTGAAAAGTACCAGCGACCTGTTCAATGAAATCATCCCATTAGGTCGCTTAATCCATATGGTTAATCAGAAGAAAGACCGTCTGCTTAACGATTATCTGTCACCGCTCGATATCACCGCGGCACAGTTTAAGGTGCTCTGCTCTATCCGCTGCGCGGCGTGCATTACTCCCGTTGAGCTGAAAAAAGTCCTTTCGGTTGACCTTGGCGCGCTGACCCGCATGTTGGATCGCCTGGTTTGCAAAGGCTGGATTGAGCGGTTGCCTAACCCGAATGACAAGCGCGGCGTGTTGGTGAAACTTACCAGCAGCGGCGCGGCAATATGTGAACAATGCCATCAATTAGTTGGCCAGGACCTGCATCAAGAATTAACAAAAAACCTGACGGCGGACGAAGTGGCAACGCTTGAGCATTTGCTTAAGAAAGTCCTGCCGTAAACAAAAAAAGAGGTATGACGATGTCCAGACGCAATACTGACGCTATTACCATTCATAGCATTTTGGACTGGATCGAGGACAACCTGGAATCACCACTGTCACTGGAAAAAGTGTCAGAGCGTTCAGGTTATTCCAAATGGCACCTGCAACGGATGTTTAAAAAAGAAACCGGCCATTCATTAGGTCAATACATCCGCAGCCGTAAGATGACAGAAATCGCGCAAAAGCTGAAAGAAAGTAACGAGCCCATCCTCTATCTGGCAGAACGTTATGGTTTCGAGTCACAGCAAACGCTGACTCGCACCTTCAAAAATTACTTTGATGTTCCACCGCATAAATATCGGATGACCAATATGCAGTGCGAGTCGCGGTATTTGCATCCATTGAATCATTACAACAGTTAATAAAAATGTGACAACGTCACTGAGGCAATCATGAAACCACTTTTATCCGCAATGGTAACCGCGCTTATTCTCTTTTCCGCGCAGAGCTTTGCGGAACAAACCTCGCAACCGGTCGTTACTTCCTGTGGCGATGTGGTGGTTGTTCCCCCATCGCAGGAACAGCCACCGTTCGATTTAAATCACATGGGTACAGGCAGTGACAAATCGGATGCGCTGGGCGTGCCCTATTATAACCAACACGCCATGTAGTTTATTCAGGCCCCGGCATATCGGGGCTTGTTAGCCTCTCACCTTCACCGCTTTACGCCACCGCAAACCAAACACATTGATATACAGTCCGGTCATAATAAGCACGGCACCTAAGAATTGCAGGCCTGTTAGGCGTTCATCCAGCAGTAACGCTGCACTTGCCAGACCGACTACCGGCACCAGTAATGATAATGGTGCGACACGCCATGTTTCATAGCGTCCAAGCAGCGTACCCCAGATCCCATAACCAACTATCGTCGCCACAAATGCCAGATACATCAACGCCAGAATGGTGGTCATGTCGATAGTGACCAGACTGTGAATCATTTTTTCGGAGCCATCGAGAATGAGCGAGGCGACAAAAAACGGGATGATCGGGATTAATGCGCTCCAGACGACCAGAGACATCACTGCCGGACGGGATGAATGAGACATGATCTTTTTATTGAAGATATTGCCACTCGCCCAACTAAATGCCGCCGCCAGGGTCAAAATAAAACCGAGCATCGCCACATGCTGACCGTTAAAGCTATCTTCGATTAACACCAGTACGCCAAAAATCGCTAACGCAATCCCCGCCAGTTGCTTACCGTGCAGTCGTTCGCCAAAAGTAAAAGCACCAAGCACGATAGTAAAAAACGCCTGAGCCTGTAAGACCAGCGAGGCTAGTCCTGCCGGCATACCGAAGTTAATGGCGCAAAAGAGAAAGGCAAACTGCGCAAAACTGATAGTTAAACCATACCCCAGCAGTAAATTCAGCGGTACTTTTGGCCGCGCCACGAAAAAGATTGCCGGGAAGGCGACCAGCATAAAGCGTAAACCGGCCAGCATCAGCGGTGGCATGTTATGGAGCCCCACTTTGATGACCACAAAATTAAGCCCCCATACAACGACGACTAATAGCGCCAACAACCCATCTTTCCGCGACATTTTCCCGCCTCTGAATTTTCATTTTTTGTCAGCAATCAACTTAGCTGAATTTACTTTTTTTTAACAGTTCATTCGTTAATCACCGTTTACCACGGCATTAATGGCAAATAAGTCGCTATACTTCGGATTTTTGCCATGCTATTTCTTTACATCTCACAAACAAAACATAACGAAATGCATTGTCGGACAGCCAAATGAACTTATCTCTGAGACGCTCTACTTGCGCCCTTCTCGCCTCGTCGTTGTTATTAACTATCGGACGCGGCGCTACGCTGCCATTTATGACTATTTACTTGAGTCGCCAGTACAGTCTGGGTGTCGATCTCATTGGTTATGCGATGACAATTGCGCTCACTATTGGCGTCGTTTTTAGCCTCGGTTTTGGTATCCTGGCGGATAAGTTCGACAAGAAACGCTATATGTTACTGGCAATTACGGCCTTCGCCAGCGGTTTTATTGCCATTCCCCTGGTGGACAGCGTCACGCTGGTGGTACTTTTTTTCGCACTCATCAACTGTGCCTATTCCGTTTTTGCCACTGTATTGAAAGCCTGGTTTGCCGACAATCTTTCATCTACCAGCAAAACGAAGATCTTCTCGATCAACTACACCATGCTCAACATTGGCTGGACCGTCGGCCCACCACTCGGCACCCTGTTAGTCATGCAGAGCATCAATCTGCCCTTTTGGCTGGCAGCTATCTGCTCAGCGTTTCCCATGGTTTTCATTCAAATTTGGGTAAAGCGCAGCGAGAAAATCATCGCCACAGAAACAGGCAGCGTCTGGTCGCCAAAGGTTTTGTTACGGGATAAAGCGCTGCTGTGGTTCACCTGCTCGGCCTTTCTGGCTTCTTTCGTGAGCGGTGCCTTTGCCTCTTGTATCTCGCAATATGTGATGGTGATAGCGGATAGTGGTTTTGCTGAAAAAGTGGTCGCAGTGGTCCTGCCTGTTAATGCCGCGATGGTGGTTACGTTGCAGTATTCCGTTGGGCGACGAATTAACCCGACCAACATCCGCGCGCTGATGACGGTAGGCACACTCTGTTTTGTCGTCGGTCTGGTCGGTTTTATTTTTTCCGGAAACAGCCTGCTATTGTGGGGAATTTCAGCCGCGGTATTTACTGTTGGTGAAATTATTTATGCTCCCGGTGAGTATATGTTGATTGACCATATTGCGCCGCCTGGAATGAAAGCCAGCTATTTTTCCGCTCAGTCATTAGGCTGGTTGGGTGCAGCGGTAAATCCATTAGTGAGTGGTGTGGTACTGACCACTCTCCCGTCTTCCTCGCTGTTTATCATCCTGGCGGTAGTCATCATTGCCGCGTGGGCGCTGATGTTAAAAGGTATTAACGCCAGACCCCAGGGGCAGCCAGCACTCTGTTGACATTCGTGCCGTGCCACTGCTGGCACGGCTTTGCTAATCATTATTCTGAGGCAAAGGCATAGCCTTCATCTTCCCAGCCGGTTATCCCGCCAAGCATGATTTTAACCGGCTTTCCGAGTCGAGCCAGTTTGAGTGCCGCACGGTCTGCACCGTTACAATGTGGCCCCGCACAATACACCACAAATAGAGTATCGTCCGGCCATTCGGCCATTCTCTCTGCGGTCATTTGCTTATGGGGTAGATGGAGAGCGCCTGGGATATGCCGACGCGCGAAGTCCTCTTCACGACCAACCACATGAAGTAAAACGAAATCATCGCCAATATAAGCCAGAGAGTCATGAACATCGGCACAATCTGTTTCGACACTCAAGCGCGCGAGAAAATGCGCCTCAGCAACTTCTGGCTTCGCTGTGGTAAATTCAGTGACATAACGCATAGTGCTTTTTCCTTTTGGTTTGTTGTGTTAACAATAATGTAACCAATCTACTTTTCACTGACCGCCTCCCGATATGCCAGAAAAGAGCAAAATGATGACAACGTTACAACGTCCGCTGGTCGTTGCACTGGCTTATGACGGGCTATGTACTTTCGAATTTGGCGTAGCCGTTGAAATATTCGGCCTGCCACGACCGGAACTGGGCGATAACTGGTATCGTTTTGCCGTTGCTGCGGTAGAGCCTGGTGCGCTGCAAGCCACCGGGGGGATCCACGTGGTGGCAGATGGAGGGCTGGAATTATTGCCCAACGCCGATATGGTTATTATTCCTGGCTGGCGCGGAATAGATGCAAAAGTGCCAGAGATGCTATGTCAGGCATTGCGCGAGGCACACCAGCGCGGTACTCGCCTGGTATCGATATGCTCTGGCGTGTTTGTCCTTGCCGCTGCGGGCCTTCTTCACCAGCGAAAAGCGACCACCCACTGGCGCTACACTGAACAACTCCGGCACCGTTACCCTTCAATCAGCGTAAGTGACAATGTGTTATATCAGGATGAAGGACAAGTGATGACCTCCGCCGGAAGCGCTGCGGGGATCGATCTGTGTTTACATATCGTGCGCAAAGATTTTGGCCATGAGATTGCTAATAATGTCGCCCGGCGGCTGGTCATACAGCCACATCGCCAGGGGGATCAACCACAAAATCTGACGCGCCCAATGGCCTCACCGCGTGAAAGCCAGACGTTAGGTGCATTATTCGACTTTTTGCAGCAGAATCTGGCACAAACACATACTGTGTCTTCCCTCGCCGAGCGGGTAAATATGAGTCCGCGCACTTTTTTGAGACGTTTTGAGGCGTTAACCGGCATGACGCCCGCCCGCTGGCTGCTCAATGAGCGCTTAATACGCGTACAGGATTATCTGCAAAATTCGGCTTTTAACATCGATAAAATTGCCGAGCTGACGGGTTTTGGCAATTCAGCGTTATTGCGTCATCACTTTCACCAACGTTTTTTATTATCCCCTTCGCAATATCGTAAAAACAGCCGTTCCCCATCACAATAACCGCCTGATTCAGCCTTTGTTTAGGTAATCTCTGCTAATATCTTTCTCATTGAAATGAAAATTAAGGTAAGCGAGGAAACACACCACACAATAAACGGAGGAAAATAATGTTGGGTAATATGAATGTTTTTATAGCTGTTCTGGGAATAATTTTGTTTTCTGGCTTTCTGGCCGCATATTTCAGCTACAAATGGGATGACTAATGAACGGAGATAATCCCTCACCTAACCGGCCCCTTGTTACAGTTGCGTGCAAGGGGCCTGATTTTTTGACGGCGAAAAAAAAACCGCCAGTAAACCGGCGGTGAATGCTTGCATGGATCGATTTGTGTTTTGCTTTTACGCTATCAGGCATTTCTCTGCACTGGTAACGGTTCTTTGACACAGTAGCATTATTTTTCTCAATGAATGTTAAACAGAGCTTAAACTCGGGCTATCACACTCTGCTCATCAATAAACATGCAGCGATTTCTTCCGGTCTGCTTGCCTTCGTACATTGCTCTGTCAGCCCTTCCAATAACCACATCCAACGGTTCTTCAGGAAATGCGCGGCTCACGCCAGCGGTCACTGTTATTGGGATATGTCCGCCAGGATGCGCTATGGCATGGTTATCGACTAACTGACAAATACGTAGCCCAGCACGACACGCCTCATCATCATTTTGCGCTTTGATGATAATAATAAACTCTTCACCACCATAGCGATAAACCGTATCGTAGTCACGCGTCCAACCGGCTAAGTAAGTCGCCAGGGTTCGTAATACCACATCACCGATTAAATGCCCGTAGGTATCATTAACCAATTTAAATCGGTCTATATCCAGCAGCATTAAATAAAGATTTAATGGTTCAGCATTACGTAATTGATGATCAAAGGATTCATCAAGTACCCGACGACCAGGTAATCCCGTCAATACATCCATATTGCTACGAATAGTCAGCAAATAAATTTTGTAATCTGTTAATGCTGCGGTAAAAGAAAGCAACCCTTCCTGAAATTCTTCAAAATGAGCGTCCTGCCAGCGATTTTCAACAATAGCCAGCATTAATTCCCGACCACAGTTATGCATATGTTGATGGACAGAATCTATTAGCCGAACGTAAGGTAATTCATCGTTATCGAGTGGCCCCAGATGATCAATCCACCGACCAAACTGGCACAGCCCATAAGAATGGCTATCCGTTATTTCTGGCTTACTGGCATCTCTCGCGACCACGCTATGAAACATACTCACCAGCCATTGGTAGTGGGCATCGATAGCCTTATTGAGATTTAACAAGATGGCATCGATTTCCGTTGTCTTCTTGATCATTGCCACTCCTTTTTCACAGTTCCTTGTGCGCTTTATTCTAACTGGAGAAAAGAAAACTTACGTCAATATTTTAATAGAAATCCTAATCCGGAAGTGATGTTAAAGATAACATTGTGATTTAGAACTAAATTGCCAGAAAAAAAGTGTTTAACTCTGTAACTGCCTCTGCACTTTCGCTGGTAAAACGCAGATAAACAGCCAAAACAACAAAAGCCCAGTGACCCAACATATTGGGCCATAAGGCTAATTTATTTTTATGACTATTTCTGCAGATGGGTAACCCGTACGACTGCTGGGGAGCTTTTTTTATCCAGACTCCCGCTAATGTTGATCATCTGGTCAGGCTGAACTTCTCGCCCATCAAAGACAGCGGCAGGAATAACAACATTAACTTCACCGCTCTTATCGCGGAAAACGTAACGGTCTTCTCCCTGATGAGAAATCAAATTACCCCGCAATGAAACTGAAGCGCCATCATGCATCGTTTTCGCGAAATCAACGGTCATTTTTTTCGCATCGTCGGTTCCGCGATAGCCATCTTCTATTGCATGCGGCGGCGGTGGCGCCGTATCCTGTTTTAAACCACCCTGTTCATCTGCCAACGCATAAGGCATGACAAGAAAACTCGCTAATATAATAGCCTGAAATTTCATACTGACTCCTTAATGGCGTTTAGTTTAACTTATTAAGTCTGGTTGTTGTTTTGTGAAATGGCCACTAAGAATTAGTCTAATTATCATAACTCGGTTAAAATCAGCCGATTAAAACCTAAATTTTATTAAGTGATGAAAATTATTATCAACAGCATAATATTGCAGAATAAATAATAAACTTAAGATAATTCCCCGACCACAGGTTATTATCGATAAAAATTTACAACGACATTAATTTGTAAGCCGGATTGCAGTCAATCCGGCTTACTCTTGCAAAATTATACGTTCAAGCCGCGATGTTGCAGCATCGGTGTAATCTGTGGTGCCTTACCTCGCCATTGGCAATACAGGTGTTCTAAATCTTCGCTATTACCTTTGGAAAGGATAGCATCGCGAAAACGTTGCCCATTTTCACGCGTTAAACCACCCTCCTCGACAAACCATTGATAACCATCGTCTGCCAGCATTTGCGTCCACAGATACGCGTAGTAACCCGCCGCATATCCGCCACCAAAAATGTGAGCGAAATAACTACTGCGATAACGCGGCGGTACAGCGGGAAGATCCATGTTTTCCGCCGCCAGCGCCCGAAGCTCGAAATCGTCCACGTCCTGGCGTGCTTCATTCTCCTCCAGACAATGCCAGCGCATATCAAGAAGCGCAGCGCTAAGTAACTCGCTCATCTCGTAGCCTTTATTGAACAGGCTGGCATTGCGCATTTTCTGTTGTAACTCTTCCGGCATGGTTTCTCCGGTTTGGTAATGCCTCGCATAGCGAGAGAATACCTGCGGATTTGTCGCCCAGTGTTCGTTGATTTGTGAAGGGAACTCGACGAAATCACGCGGCGTGTTGGTGCCAGAAAGCGTCGCATAACGTTGGCTGGCAAACAGGCCGTGCAGCGTATGACCAAATTCATGGAATAAGGTTATAACATCGTCCCACAATAACAATGCAGGTTCGCCTGTCGCTGGTTTCTGATAATTGCAAACATTGTAAATAACGGGACGTGTGTCATTGAGCGTAGATTGCTCAACAAAATTCCCCATCCACGCGCCGCCGCTTTTGGAATCACGGGCAAAGAAATCACCGTAAAATAGCGCAAGACCGACTCCGTTATGGTCAAATATTTCCCATACGCGCACATCCGGGTGATAGACCGGTATATCAAAGCGCTCGACAAATTTAATGCCGAAAAGCTGATTTGCAGTCCAGAATACCCCCTCATTCAACACTGTGTTCAATTCGAAATAAGGCTTGAGCTGCGCTTCATCGAGACAGAATTTCTCGCGTCTTACCTGCTCGGCATAAAATGCCCAGTCCCATGGCTGGACGCTAAATCCGCCTTGCTGCTTATCGATAACCGCCTGAATAGACGCCAGTTCATCGTCTGCTCGCTTACGCGCGGCCGGGACAATTTCACGCATGAAGTTAAGTGCTGCTTCGGGTGTTTTTGCCATCTGGTCGGCGATTTTCCACGCAGCATAATGAGGGAAACCAAGCAGTTTAGCCTGCTGCGCGCGGATCTCCACCAGCCGTTGAATAATGGCACGGGTATCGTTAGTGTCTTTTTTTTCTGCCCGAGTCCAGCCCGCAGTGAACAGTTTTTCACGCGTCGCGCGATCGCGCAGTTCGGCAAGCGCCGGTTGCTGGGTGGTATTCAGCAGTGGGATAAGCCACTTATTATCCAGACCTTTCTCGCGCGCTGCATCCGCCGCCAGGGCAATATCTTGCTCACTCATCCCGGCCAGTTGCCCAATATCGTCAACCACCAGCCCACCGGATTTGTTCGCCGCTAATAACCGCTGGTTAAACTGACTGATAAGGGTCGCCGCCTCTGTATTCAGCACTTTTAATTTTGCCTTATCGGCCTCTGCAAGTTTGGCCCCGGCAAGAACAAAACGTTGATGAATCACCTCGACCAGTCGAATAGATTCGCTATCAAGACGCAGAGATTCACGGCGCTGCCAGATGGCATCGACCCGAGCGAACAATTCGCCGTTCAGGTAAATGTCATTAGCCAGTTCTGCAAGTTCTGCCGAGAACTGTTCATCAAGACGCTGTAATTCATCGTTGGTATGCGCCGAGGTCATAGCGAAGAAGACGCTGGTCACACGAGTGAGTAATTCCCCGCTCTTTTCAAGAGCCAGAATAGTGTTAGTAAAATCGGGCGTCTGTGGGTTTAACGCTATCGCTTCTATCTCAACCCGCTTCTGCCGCATCCCCTCGTCGAATGCCGGGCGATAGTGATGATTTGCAATCTGATCAAAATGGGGCGCCATATAAGGCAGCGTGCTCTGCGTAAGAAAAGGATTCGTCGTTGACATTTTCTACTCCTGAAAACGAGGTGTTCCATAGCGTAGGCTTACTGATAACGGAGTGCAATGTTGCAAACCAGTATTACCCGCTCTTAAGCATCACGTGCTATGTTAGTGACACACAAAAGCGTTGAGGAACAGTGAGATGATCGTTTTAGTAACTGGAGCAACGGCAGGTTTTGGTGAATGCATTACTCGTCGTTTTATTCAACAAGGGCATAAAGTTATCGCCACTGGCCGTCGTCAGGAGCGGTTGCAGGAGTTAAAAGACGAGCTGGGCGATAATCTGTATATTGCCCAACTGGACGTCCGTAACCGCGCCGCCATTGAAGAAATGCTGGCATTGCTTCCTGCCGAGTGGAGTGACATTGATATTCTGGTGAACAATGCTGGACTGGCGCTGGGTATGGAACCTGCACATAAAGCGAGCGTTGAAGACTGGGAAACCATGATTGATACCAACAATAAGGGCCTCGTGTATATGACGCGCGCAGTCCTGCCGGGCATGGTTGAGCGCAATCGTGGTCACATTATTAACATTGGTTCAACGGCGGGTAGCTGGCCATATGCAGGTGGCAACGTCTACGGCGCGACAAAAGCGTTTGTTCGTCAGTTCAGCCTGAATCTACGCACAGATCTGCACGGTACGGCAGTACGTGTCACAGACATCGAACCCGGGCTGGTGGGTGGTACCGAATTTTCCAATGTCCGCTTTAAAGGCGATGACGGCAAAGCAGAAAAAACCTATCAAAATACCGTTGCACTGACGCCAGAAGATGTCAGTGAAGCCGTCTGGTGGGTAGCCACTCTCCCCGCTCACGTTAACATCAATACCCTGGAAATGATGCCGGTTACCCAAAGCTATGCCGGGTTGAATGTCCATCGGCATTAATTTTTATACCCGGCCTCACCGCCGGGTTATTGCTTGTCACAAAAAAGTGGTAGACTCTTGCAGTTAACCCACTCAAAAGCAATAACGAATGACCGTCGAAACACAACTTAATCCCACACAGCCTGTCAATCAGCAAATTTACCGTATTCTTCGCCGCGACATTGTGCATTGTCTGATTGCACCAGGTACGCCATTGTCGGAAAAAGAAGTTTCTGTTCGTTTCAATGTGTCACGCCAGCCGGTTCGCGAAGCCTTCATTAAACTGGCTGAAAACGGCCTGATTCAAATTCGCCCGCAGCGTGGCAGCTACGTCAATAAAATCTCCATGACCCAGGTTCGCAATGGCAGTTTTATTCGACAGGCCATTGAGTGCGCGGTGGCTCGGCGGGCAGCGAGCATGATCACTGAAAGCCAGTACTACCAACTTGAGCAAAATCTTCACCAGCAACGCATTGCCATTGAGCGCAAACAACTGGATGATTTTTTTGAACTTGATGACAACTTCCATCAACTCCTTACCGATATTGCTGACTGTCAGCTCGCGTGGGACACCATTGAAAACCTGAAAGCGACCGTTGACCGGGTGCGCTACATGAGTTTTGACCACGTTTCGCCGCCGGAAATGCTGCTTCGCCAGCACATGGATATTTTCTCTGCGCTGCAAACACATGATGGTGATGCCGTTGAAAAGGCAATGGCATTGCATTTGCAGGAGATTAGCGAGTCCGTACAGCTAATACGCCAGGAAAATAGCGACTGGTTCAGCGAAGAGTAATTCTTTACCTCTCATCCCATTCGGGGTGAGAGTTCATCCCCTTCTTCTGGTTTATGCAAGCATCAAAAAAGATGTGAACTTGATCATAAACAAAAAAAAATTCACTCGACAGGAGTATTTATATTGCGCCCGTTACGTGGGCTTCGACTGTAAATCAGAAAGGAGAAAACACCTATGACGACCTACGATCGTAACCGTAACGCAATCACTACTGGCAGCCGTGTTATGGTTAGCGGCACCGGTCACACTGGCAAGATCCTGTCGATTGATACTGAAGGTCTGACCGCAGAGCAAATCCGCCGCGGTAAAACCGTAGTAGTTGAAGGTTGTGATGAAAAACTCGCACCTCTGGACCTGATTCGTCTCGGCATGAACTAAGCGTGTGAATGCCGCCATCGGCGGCATTGCTGTCACTTATCACTTCACCGCATATTTCGCCACGGTCGCTTTCGCACCATGCGCTAATAAAGACAAATACGCTTCCGTCACCTTTGCAGTGAACAACGCATTGTTCGGCAAATCATCACCAAATATCGCATTAATCGCCATCAAGGACTGCACGCGCGCTTTCCCTTGTGCACTACTTTGCACGGCCTTCTGAATGGCCGGTAATAACGGGTCGCTGATTTCGATGGGATTACCCTGCTCATCAACACCGCCGACATATCGCATCCAACCAGCGACGCCAAGCGCCAACAAATCGAACGCGCGGCCCTGTTTCAGATGCCAGCGAATGGAATCCAGCATACGCTGTGGGAGTTTCTGACTGCCATCCATCGCAATCTGCCAGGTTCGATGGCGTAACGCTGGATTACTGTAGCGTTCAATCAGTCGATCCGCATAATTTTGCAGATCCACGCCCTGCACTTTCAGCGTCGGCGCCTGTTCCTGCAACATCAAGGCATGTGCCGCACGGCGATAATTTTCATCTTCCATGCAGTCGTTAATATGCTGATATCCGGCCAGATAGCCCAGATACGCCAGGAATGAGTGGCTGCCATTGAGCATACGCAATTTCATCTCTTCATAAGGCAGCACATCGTTGACCAGTTCAGCACCTGCTTTTTGCCATTCTGGGCGTCCGGCAACAAAGTTATCTTCAATAACCCACTGACGGAACGGTTCACAGGCTACACCTGCTGGATCGCACACGCCGGTAAGGTGCTCAATTTTATTCAGCGTTTCTGCCGTCACCGCCGGAACAATGCGATCAACCATTGTCGAAGGAAAAGTCACGTTTTCGACAATCCATTGCGCCAGTTCTGTATCGACTGCATGCGCGTAAGAAGTGACAACGTCACGCATCACATGACCATTTTCCGGCATATTGTCGCACGACATTACCGTAAATGCCGGTAAGCCTGCGGCCTTGCGCCGGGCCAGCGCCTCCACAATAACCCCTGCTGCCGTTTTCGGCTGGTGGGGATTATTTAGATCGTCAACGATCATCGGATGATCCAGCATTAACTGCCCGGTCGCCGGAGAGTGAAAATAGCCTTTCTCTGTAATAGTCAGAGAAACAATTGCAATTTGCGGTTCGCACATGGCAGCAAGCACAGCTTCTAAACCGTCTATTTGCACGTGCAACGCTTTTTTCACTACCCCCACTACACGAGCGGTCCAGGCATCGGCCGACATTTCCGCAACGGTATAGAGATTATCTTGCTGTTTTAGATCGGCGATTTGTTGTTCACCGCCAATCAGGTTCACTTCATAGTAGCCCCAATCGCTGTGATGCTGGGCAGCCAGGATATCGGCATACACGCCCTGATGCGCGCGATGAAATGCGCCAAAACCTAAATGAACAATTTTGGGCGCCAGGTTATTACGATCATAAACAGGGAGTGTCGCTTTTGCTGATAACAAATTATTTCCCATGACAATTCCTTTAATTTCAATATGGCAAGCTGAATGGTTTGTTATATGAATAAAAAATCCCTCCTCACCAGGAGAAGGGATTCTGGATTTACAGACTTGTTGAAGGTTGCGCAGCTCTTACAATGCGCGGTTGATCTTCTGCCGCATCTTCCAGCGCACTCAAATCGCGGTCTTTCACTTCTGGCATTTTCAGCGCGGATATTAAACCGATAACAGAATATGCCATAATCATTATCGCAATCGGATACCAGGATTCAGTCATGGTGCAGAAAATACCCGCCAGGATAGGACCAAAACCGGAGGCAATAAGACCACCAATTTCTTTAGAAATTGCCATCCGGGTAAAGCGGTTTTTACAGCCGAACATCTCTGCCATGGTAATGTTTTCCAGGGCAAATAATCCCAACACCGCACAGTTATGAATCACAATCAACGCAACCATGATGGTGCTCGGGGCATAGCTTTTATCGACGATAATAGACAGCATTGGCCACGCCAGCACAATGGCTGAAGTATTCATAATAATGTAGGGAATACGACGACCAATTTTATCGGACAACCATCCCAGGAATGGAATAGTCATAAAGCCAATAATTGAGCTGATCATTAAAGCATCTGTCGGAATCGCTTTATTAAAAAGCAACGTCTGTACTAAATAACCTGCAAGAAAAGTTTGAATCAGGCCGGAGTTTCCTGCTTGCCCAAAACGAAGACCCGTTGCCAGCCAAAAAGATTTGCTCTGGAACATACTACCAGAAGGCACAGCTTTTGGCGCAGGTTGCTGACTGTCATTAACCTTCTCAAATACCGGGCTTTCTTTCAGGTTCATACGCAGCCAGATAGCAAAGACCATCACTACCACACTCGCCAGGAACGGTATACGCCATCCCCATGCCAGCAGTTCTTCTTTACTGAGAATAAAGAACATAAAGGCCCAGATTGCCGTTGCGCTCAAGGTTCCGCAGTTCGTTCCCATCGCGACGAACGAGGAGATAATTCCGCGCTTTCCTTTCGGTGCATATTCAGCAAGCATAGTACCTGCACCAGAAATTTCCGCGCCGGCTCCCAACCCCTGAACAATACGCAGCGTCACCAGCAAGATTGGCGCAAAAACACCAATCTGCGCATAGGTCGGCAACACGCCAATTAGGGTGGTACAGATCCCCATCATGGTGATGGTAATAAAGAGTACTTTTTTACGCCCTATTCTGTCGCCCATTTTGCCGAAAATAAATGCTCCGACAATACGTGCCACATAGCCTGCACCGTAGGTTCCCATTGCCAGAATTAACGCCATTGCGGTTGATGATTCCGGGAAAAATATTTCATGAAACACTAACGCTGCGCCGAGCGAATATAGCTGAAAATCCATAAATTCAAGCGCAGTCCCCAGCCATCCCGACACTGCTGCTTTCACCAAATCCTTAGTGCTTCTTTCGTGTTTTTCTATTGTCATAATGGATATCTCTAAATAAGAGGTAAGATGCGTACTACTTACTCGCTGTTATTGGTATTATTCAGAAAAAGTGAGTAAGACTTTGCAGCAATGTTTTTGATCCTGTTCAAATAAACTTATGGCATCAGCAACATGCTGAAAATCAAACGTGTGGGTAATTAATTTTTCTGGTTTAATTAACCCTTTGCTTAACCAGTCGATCACGACCGGGAATTTGTTGGCATTTAACCGGGATGAGAAAATAGAAAGTTCTTTTCCGGTAATTCCCTGCTGAATGACTTCAGACGGTTCACTGGAGAAGCCCATTAACACAATACGTGCCGCTGGAGAAGCCAATGTAACCGCTTCTTTCAAAATTGACGGATGGCAAGCAGCATCAATAATTAATGTTGGCTTGATTCCTTTTTCAGCGAATATTTCACCAAGCGGAGTCTGACCATTATTAATCGCCCAATCCGCCCCGCTCTCTTTCGCTTTTTTCAGTCGTTCATCAATGCGATCGGCAACAATCACGTTTTTGACGTTATAAACACCCTTTAATACCTGAACAATAGTCAGGCCAATCGGACCTGCGCCATAAACCAGCACGGTGTCATCTTCAGTAGGTTTACCGTGTCCGGTAACGTTCGCCGCAATGGTAAAGGGCTCGATCATTACCGCAAATTTATCTGCCACTGCATCGGGGATTTTCCACGCATTTTTTGCCGGAACAACGGCATATTCACTAAAACCACCGTCAGCGTGAACACCTAATACAGCCAGCGTTGTACAAACATTCGGTTTACCAATTGAGCACGGATAGCAATG
The DNA here is from genome assembly GCF_005781135.1 of Escherichia sp. E3659. NCBI lineage: Bacteria > Pseudomonadati > Pseudomonadota > Gammaproteobacteria > Enterobacterales > Enterobacteriaceae > Escherichia > Escherichia sp. E3659. The sequence goes on from NZ_VATQ01000002.1 coordinate 38,149, forward strand.
CCCACAGCTTACTACCGGATCTACCGCAACACGTTCACCGATCCGGCTGTTTTCAATACCTTCGCCGACGGCATCAATCACGCCAAAAAATTCGTGGCCAATGACGCGCGGATATTTTGCAAACGGATTATGACCGCGATAAATATGGCTATCAGAGCCACAAATCCCAGCCAGTTTCACTTTTACCCGTACTTCACCCGCAGACGGGTTCGGTATTTCACGTTCGATAATTGCCAGTTGATTTGGTTTTTCAATTAAAATACTTTTCATTATTTTTCTCCTTACCAGTTCCACAGCGTGCCATCTTCCAGACGTGCGACTGGCAGATAAGCGGGTTCGTAGGGGTATTTTGCTGCCAGCTTTTCATCAAACTCGATGCCAAGACCCGGTTTGTCGCCCGGATGCATATAGCCGTTATCGAAAGTCCAGTTATGCGGGAAGACTTCGAGCATTTGTTCTGAATAGCCCATATATTCCTGAACACCGAAATTCGGCACCCACAGATCAAAGTGCAGCGCCGCTGCCATGCAGACAGGCGACAAATCAGAAGGACCGTGTGAGCCAGTGCGTACCTGATACAGGGATGCGAAATCAGCGATCCGACGCATACCGGTGATGCCGCCCGCATGAGTCAGCGTAGTGCGGATATAGTCGATGAGTTGTTCTTCTATCAGTTGTTTGCAGTCCCAAATGCTATTGAAGACTTCACCCACCGCAATTGGCGTGACGGTGTGTTGGCGAATGAGGCGGAAACACTCCTGGTTTTCCGCAGGCGTCGGGTCTTCCATCCAGAACATGCGATAATCTTCAATGCTTTTACCAAAGCGCGCCGCTTCAATAGGCGTTAAGCGATGATGCATGTCATGCAGTAGATGTTCATCAAAACCAAACTTGTTACGTACCACGTCGAACAGTTTTGGCATGAAGTCGAGATATTTTTCCGTCGACCACAACTGCTCCTCCGGCCACTGCCCTTTTGTCGCAGGTTCATAAGCCAAACCTTTGCCTTTGGACATGCCATAGGTGGTCTTCATACCTGGAATGCCGCACTGTACGCGGATGGCTTTGAACCCCAGTTCCTGATGACGAGCATAATCATCCAGTGCCTCATCAATGGAGTGACCGGTTGTGTGACAATAAACCATAACCCCTTCGCGAGACGCGCCACCCAGTAACTGATAAAGCGGCATGTTGGCGGCTTTGGCTTTAATGTCCCACAGCGCCATATCAACAGCCGAAATGGCCGACATGGTGACTGGACCGCGACGCCAGTACGCCCCTTTATAGAAAAACTGCCAGATATCTTCGATACGGTGAGCATCGCGGCCTATAAGCTGCGGACAAAGGTGATCTTGCAGATAAGACGCAACGGAAAGCTCGCGTCCATTCAGTGTGGCATCGCCAAGACCGGTAATACCGTCCTCGGTGGTGATTTTTAAGGTGACGAAATTACGCCCCGGACAGGTAACAAAAACTTCAGCCCTTACGATCTTCATGTTCGATTCCTTGCATCGCTTGTCGTGATGCATGAAATCTACGCAACTGAGCTACTACCATACAAGTATAAATATTGGAAAAGGGAAGCGTGATCACAAAAAAAAGAGTGTATTTGCGCAGTGAATAAATCTAAAAAAAGCCAGACTTTGCTGTTATCCTGGACACCGGGTAGAGCATATCTTATTAATAATAAAAGACATTGGTCATTCCCGACAAAATCAAGCTCGTCCCCAGCCAGCAACAATAATCAACATCCCGCATAGCGCGACCAATGCTCCTGTCCAGTCGTAAAGACTGAGTTTTACGCCATCCACAACCCGCAGCCACAGCAGCGCCGTGCAAACATAAACGCCACCATAAGCTGCATACACTCGCCCACTGGCCGCCGGATGCAATGTTAACAGCCAGACGAAAAGCGCCAGGGAAATCCCCGCCGGAACCAGCAGCCATACGCTGGCGTTCCGTTTAAGCCATAGCCAGGGCAGGAAGCATCCGACAATTTCACACAAGGCGGTAGCAAAAAACAGTAACGTTGTTTTAATCATCTTTGTCACTCATTGACATCATGTATATTTATGGCTCGACATAATATCATCACCCTATACATCCTTCTGGTACGTTTTGCGTTCGCAGTGGATCGTGTAAAATCCCCTTTAAACATTCATGTAAGGAATGAATCATGAATATTACTTTCTGCAAACGGCTCGGACTGCTCGCTTTTCTGCTACCTTGCGCACTGGCATTTAGCGCAACGACTCATGCAGAAACCAATAAACTGGTGATTGAGTCTGGCGACAGCGCACAGAGTCGCCAACAGGCGACAATGCAAAAAGAGCAATGGAATGAAACTCGCAATCTGCGTCAAAAAGTCAATAAACGCACCGAGAAAGAATGGGATAAGGTTGACGCCGCATTCGATAGCCGCGATAAATGCGAACAAAGCGCCAACATTAATGCCTACTGGGAACCGAATACTTTACGTTGCCTGGACCGTCGTACTGGCCGCGTAATTACCCCCTAACCTGTTATTGATATAAGGAATGTAAGGACACGTTATGACAAGCGCCCACAGTGTTAAGCTACGTCCGCTGGAGCGTGAAGATTTACGCTATGTGCATCAACTCGACAATAACGCCAGTGTGATGCGTTACTGGTTTGAGGAACCCTACGAAGCCTTTGTTGAACTCTCTGATCTGTACGATAAACATATTCACGATCAGAGTGAGCGCCGTTTCGTGGTGGAGTGCGATGGTGAAAAAGCGGGTCTGGTGGAACTGGTTGAAATTAACCATGTCCACCGCCGCGCAGAATTTCAGATAATCATCTCCCCGGAATACCAGGGTAAAGGTCTGGCAACCCGCGCAGCAAAATTAGCAATGGATTATGGCTTCACTGTTCTTAATCTCTATAAGCTGTATCTGATTGTCGATAAAGAGAATGAAAAAGCGATTCACATTTACCGTAAGCTCGGTTTTACGGTCGAAGGTGAACTGATGCATGAATTCTTTATTAATGGTCAATATCGCAATGCCATTCGCATGTGTATATTCCAGCATCAGTATCTGGCGGAACATAAAACGCCGGGTCAGGCAATGCTGAAGCCGACCGCGCAATAGCGTTAATAATAATCAATGGTATTTTTGATAGTGTAAACCCGTTCGACGGCGGGTTTTTCCGCTTCATCAACAATGATCAATTGGCAGTCCACCGGATTGGCGTGACTGTCATATTCACAGCTTTGCTTAACATTACCAACTTGTTGATTATTCAGTAAAGTAACCGCCGTGTAATCGAGTTTTTTGATCGGATCAGTTGACGGTGTTGCAGTGACTGATAACGTTTTGTCGTTGCTTACTGTGGTTTTACCCAGCGGATAGCCCTGTTCATCATACCTATAATCCACCTTCATCTGTTTACTGCTGGCTTTAACTACAAAGCCATTATCATCAGTTTCCCAACTCACTCCGGCGGAAGGTAATTCTGCTAACTGACATTTACCCTGTAAACGTACTTTTTTCTCCAGTGTCTGCGCGTCACGGTAATAATTCGCATCCAGCACTAAGGCAACCACGGTATTATTTTCCAGATCCAATAATTCAAGCGAATCGAAGCAACCTTCTTCCGATAAGCTGCCTGAAACACGTTTCGTCACTTCCCCTTGTTCATTCATCAATGTCTGGGTGAAATCTTTAACCGGACCACGCAGCGGATCGAAATCAAATTCATTAGAGAAGCTGGCCATCTCTGGCGTAAAAGAAAACGTCACTTCTGCGCGATCGCATCCTGTAAGCATTATCGCGAGCAAACATGGCAGTAATTTGAAATTCACTTTAGTCACCAGACAGTAGAGATTATTATCAATCATAGTAGTAAATACAGTACTTTACACGTGAAATGCTATGCTTAGTGAGTAATATTCATTTAAGGAGCCAATGATGAAAATCTCAACTTATTGCGCCGCTCTACTGCTCACAATTACCTCACCCGCCGTGCTGGCCGCGCCAGATTCTTGTGAACGGATAAAGAGCGATATTTCACAGCGTATTATCAATAACGGTGTGCCAGAAAGTAGCTTTACTTTAAGTATTGTGCCGAATGATCAGGTCGATCAGCCTGACACCAGGGTGGTTGGCCATTGTGCCAATGATACGCATAAAATTCTCTATAACCGCACCACCAGCGGTAACAATTCTGCCCCTACACAACCGACTCAGGATGGCGCGCCTGCCGAACCGCAATAAAAAGTATGATGGACGCTGGCGCGTCTTATCAGGTCTACATTCTGCAACGTGCTTGTGTTAGGGTTAACTCTCAAACCGGGCGGTGAGATGATCGGGCGAGCGCGATTTTATGGCCTGCACATGACGGTCGGAATGGCCGTCGCAGGTTAACAACTTGGTGCGGGGTAAGCCGCACGTTTCAGGATGATAGGAATGACGCATTTTTCACAACAAGATAATTTTTCTGTCGCGGCGCGTGTGCTGGGGGCGCTGTTTTATTACGCCCCAGAAAGCGAGGAAGCCGCGCCTCTGGTTTCTGCAATGACCAACGATGGCTGGGAAACTCAGTGGCCTCTACCGCAAATGTCTTTAGTACCGCTGGTAACGGCTTTTCAGCAACAGAGTGAAGAGTCGCGTACGCAGGCCTGGCAGCGTTTATTCGTTGGCCCGTGGGCGTTGCCGTCCCCGCCGTGGGGATCGGTCTGGTTGGATCGTGAATCGGTACTGTTTGGCGATTCAACGTTGGCGCTTCGTCAATGGATGCGCGAAAAAGGCATTCAGTTTGAGATGAAGCAAAACGAACCTGAAGATCATTTTGGTTCCTTGCTACTGATGGCGGCCTGGCTGGCGGAGAGCGGTCGTCAGACTGAGTGCGAAGAGTTGCTGGCGTGGCATCTTTTACCGTGGTCGACGCGCTTTCTCGAGGTGTTTATCGAAAAAGCAGAACACCCTTTTTACCGCACGCTTGGTGAACTGGCTCGCTTAACGCTGGCTGAGTGGCAGTCACAATTGCTGATTCCCGTCGCAGTTAAGCCACTGTTTCGTTAAGGTTCCCGTAGCATTACCGGATGGCGACATTAGCGCGCCATCCCATATTAAATAAGTTACAGTGTCACACCATTTCCCCACTTAAAGCACGTACAGCTTTTGCGCCTGACGTCTTTTCCCGCAAAATAGATGCCCGTGTTTAAATTGCCATTTCTACTCATGCATCATCTACACCTTTACCCGGATCTGCGCTCCCTGTTTCGTCGTCTGCTTATCGCAACGATAATCGGTATTCTCGCGGCGTTTGCCGTTGCCGGATTCCGTCATGCCATGCTGTTGCTGGAGTGGTTGTTCCTGAGCAATGATTCCGGGAGTCTGGTCAATGCTGCGACAAACCTTTCTCCGTGGCGACGCTTGTTAACTCCTGCGCTCGGCGGTCTGGTGGCAGGTTTATTGCTCATGGGCTGGCAGAGAGTTACGCAGCAACGACCCCATGCGCCGACCGATTATATGGAAGCGTTGCAGAGCGAGGGGCAGTTCGATTACGCAGCAAGCCTGGTAAAATCACTTGCCTCACTGCTGGTGGTGACCAGCGGTAGCGCAATTGGCCGTGAAGGCGCGATGATTCTGCTGGCGGCTCTTGCTGCATCCTGGTTTGCCCAACGTTTTACGCCGCGTGAAGAGTGGAAATTATGGATTGCCTGCGGTGCTGCGGCAGGCATGGCTGCAGCCTATCGCGCACCGCTTGCCGGGAGTTTATTTATTGCCGAAGTGCTGTTTGGCACCATGATGTTGGCCTCTCTTGGCCCAGTGGTGATTTCAGCCGTGGTGGCATTGCTTGTCAGCAATCTTATTAATCACAGCGATGCATTGCTCTACAGCGTTCAGCTCGAGGTGACGCTGCATGTGCGGGACTATGCGCTAATTATCAGTACCGGCGTGCTGGCTGGTCTTTGCGGACCATTACTGTTGAAAATGATGAGCGCCAGTCATCAAGGTTTTGTTCACCTAAAACTGACGCCGCCCTGGCAGTTGGCGTTAGGGGGGTTGATCGTCGGCCTGCTTTCCCTGCTCACGCCTGCCGTATGGGGCAATGGTTATAGTACGGTGCAATCATTTTTAACCACCCCACCACTGTTTACGGTCATTGCTGCGATCTTCATCTGCAAACTTTTTGCCGTGCTGGCCAGTAGCGGTTCCGGCGCGCCTGGCGGCGTGTTTACGCCAACGCTATTTATCGGGCTTGCAATTGGCATGCTGTATGGACGTAGCCTGGGGTTATGGCTTCCAGGCGGCGAAGAAATGACCCTTCTACTCGGACTAACAGGGATGGCAACACTGCTGGCTGCGACCACGCATGCGCCAATTATGTCAACATTGATGATATGTGAAATGACCGGGGAGTATCAGCTACTCCCCGGTTTATTAATTGCCTGCGTGATCGCGTCGGTAATGTCGCGGACCTTACACCCTGACTCTATCTACCGACAGCACACTACGCAGCATGGCTAAGCGGATGTATTGACCCAGTTCTCGCTGTTCAGCTCGGGGCAGATAAGGCAGTTCACCAATGAGCGGTGCCGGGAGTTTTTTACCCAGCACATCAATGATTTCAGCATAATGCGCTAACCCGGGGTTAATACGATTAGCCACCCAGCCAATGAGCGGCAGACCGTCGTTCGCAATCGCTTGTGCGGTCAGAAGCGCATGGTTAATACAGCCTTCCTGAATGCCCACCACCATCAACACCGGTAGCTGCTCCTGGACCACCCATTCAGAGAGCGGACGCAGATCATTCATCAGGCTGCGCCATCCGCCAGTCCCCTCAACGACAACATGATCAACTTTGTCAGTCAGGTTAGCCAGACCATTTGAAATGAGCGTGTAATTGATTGGACAACTGTGCGCCACGCTACTTTCTTCTTCGCTTAACGCAATGGGATTGACTGCTTCATAAGGCAGTTCAATTGATGAAACACTCTGCAACACCAGGGCATCTTTATTACGCAGCCCCTCAGGTGTCTCTTTGCTCCCCTTCGCTACGGGTTTGTATCCCGCAACCGTTTTTCCCTGGGAGGCTAACGCTTGTAGCAATGCGCGGGAAACCACCGTTTTCCCTACAGAAGTGTCTGTACCTGTTATAAAGAAACGCTTCAGCATCACTAACTCCACCGTTATGCTTCACTAATATAAGCCAGGAAAATAATTCAACGTGGAAAGTCTAAGTTATGCTTTCTGCACTCAATTTGAGATAGCGCAAATTTTGGTAGAACAGTTAAAAAATGTTAACCCTGCAACAGACGAATCAGCAAAGATCCATTATATAGCGCATCTTTTACCAGCGCGGCCCCTGCCATTGTCCCCTGATTGGTGAACTGAGTGCTCTCAACGCTAATATGCTGGCTGTATGCTGGAAGCGCCTGCTGGCGGATGCTGTCAGAAATCACAGGGAACAGAATATTTGCCGCTTTGCTTAGCGGCGAGCCAATCAGTATTTTTTGTGGGTTAAATAAATTCACCATGATGGCCAGAATGCGCCCAACATGCGCGCCTACGCCAGTGATAATATCCTTTGCCAGCAAGTCACCCTGCAACGCCGCATGGCATAATGAATCAACGCTCAAAGGCTGCCCGTGCAACATCGAACTCATTGACTGATTAAGGCGTAATTGCGCCAGTTCGAGGATGCTGTCCACACTGGCGATGGTTTCCAGACAACCGTGGTTACCGCAATAACAGCGTTTACCATACGGATCCACCTGGGTATGACCAATTTCTACCAGGCTACTGCTTCCGGCATGTAACAAGTGACCGTCGGTAATCACGCCCGCGCCAACATTGTGATCAATTACCACCTGAATCACATCGCGCGCCCCGCGAGAGGCTCCAAATAATGCCTCGGCCATCGTCCATGCACTAATATCATGCTGAATGTAAACCGGTACACCTGTGTGCTGCTCCAGCGCTTCGCCGAGCGGCATCTCTTTCACATCCTCGTAAAACGGCATCCGGTGCACAATACCATTTTCCGTATCAATAATTCCCGGCAAAGTAATGGCGATGGATGTCAGGCGTTCGAGTTTTTTCTGATGACGGATAAAAAACTGATCAATATGCGCAATGATACGTTCCAGTAAGGGCAATTCATCCTGAAGCGCCAGCTCCAGTGTCTCTTCCACCACCAGCTTGCTGCTTAAATCACGCAGGGCAAGAAAAATTAAACCACGACTGATGCGCAGAGAAAGATAATGCCAGGCTTCTGTTTCCACCACCAATCCCACCGCAGGGCGGCCACGGTTTCCCCCTTCTTTAATTTCTAACTCTTGCACCAGGTGCGCTTCTAGCATTTCGCGGACAATTTTGGTGATACTGGCGGGAGCCAGTTGCGCCATGCGGGAAAGGTCGATTCGCGAAATGGGACCAAGCTGATCAATCAGGCGATAAACAGCACCCGCGTTGGTCTGCTTTATTTGATCAATATGTCCAGGCTGGTTTTCTGCAACCACCTTATACTCCCTATATTTTCGCGCTCCGAAATAATCTGTAGGCTATGGTGAAACACTTCAATGCGTGCCGTCAAATTTTTACTTAGCCATGTGATTAACAGCACACTTTTCGGGTTTTTTAGCTGAATTTTACCTCACCTGAGAGCATTCAGCAGCTGAATACGAAAGTTTCGCGCTGCCGGACTTTGTTCATGATGCGTCGGCCAGACCAACCACATTTCAGAAACCGCATCTTTTTCAGCAATAGGTATCCAACGCATTTCATTAAGCTGAACACGCTTAAATGAGGCGGGCAAAATCGAAACGCCCAAACCGGCAGACACAAGGCCAATGATGGTCATCGCCTCGCCCACTTCCTGGGTAATAACCGGTGTAAGATTGTAGCGTCGCATCAGGCCCAGAATGTCATCATAAAGCCCTGTCCCAACGTGAGGATCAAAGAAAACAAACGGCTCTTTTGCCAGTTCCGCCAACGTAACTACAGATTTACTGGCTAACGGATGATCGTGCGGAATCATCGCCATAAGCGGTTCATGCACAATTACCGCATGGTTCAACGTCTCCGGCAGCAAAGTATTGCGTAACAGTCCCATATCGAGCGTCCCTTCGATAAGGGGCGCAATTTGCTCGCGGGTATTCATCTCGCGCGTCTGCAAATGGACATCGGGAAATTCGCGGCGAAATAACGATAAGGTATCTGACACTGCGCGAATGAATGGCGCCGATGAGGTAAAACCAATGCGTAATTCTCCCGCCTCCCCCTGATGCAGTCGTTCTGCCCGCGCTGCGGCATCGTCTACCAGAGAAAGAATTTGACGACTATCGGCAAGAAATTGCTTGCCTGCAGCGGTGAGCGCAACGCTTCGATTGGTCCTGGCCAGCAGGCGCGCGCCAATTTGTTGCTCCAACGCCTGAATCTGTTGGCTTAGTGGCGGTTGAGAAATATTCAGGCGCGCAGCAGCACGACCAAAATGCAATTCTTCTGCAACAGCGATGAAGTAACGTAGGTGACGCAATTCGATATTCATATTTCATACATATTATTTGAGACTATTAATATATTAGACATAACAATTCGATTTTCCTACTCTATTCCTGAGCTAACACAACGCGCATATTTAGTAAGGATTTCAAGTGAGTCGTACCACAACTGTTGATGGTGCTCCGGCAAGCGCCACTGACAAGCAAAACGTTTCCCAGCCAAATCAGTTCATCAAACGCGGTACGCCGCAATTTATGCGCGTGACCCTGGCGCTTTTTTCTGCCGGACTGGCAACCTTCGCACTTCTCTATTGTGTGCAACCTATCCTTCCGGTACTTTCGCAGGAGTTTGGCTTAACACCCGCAAACAGTAGTATTTCACTGTCAATTTCAACGGCAATGTTGGCTATCGGATTGCTGTTTACTGGCCCGCTTTCCGATGCCATTGGTCGCAAGCCAGTGATGGTTACGGCGCTGTTATTGGCCTCCATCTGCACGTTACTTTCGACGATGATGACCAGCTGGCACGGCATTTTGGTGATGCGCGCCTTGATTGGCCTTTCATTAAGCGGCGTGGCTGCGGTGGGCATGACCTACCTTAGCGAAGAGATCCACCCGAGTTTTGTCGCCTTTTCGATGGGGTTGTACATCAGCGGTAACTCGATTGGCGGCATGAGCGGACGCTTAATTAGCGGTGTTTTCACCGATTTCTTCAGCTGGCGAATTGCACTGGCAGCGATTGGCTGTTTCGCACTGGCCTCGGCGTTAATGTTCTGGAAAATTCTTCCAGAATCTCGCCATTTCCGCCCTTCCTCACTGCGCCCTAAAACATTGTTTATCAACTTCCGTCTGCACTGGCGCGACCAGGGATTGCCTTTATTATTCGCAGAAGGTTTTTTGCTGATGGGCTCATTCGTCACCCTGTTTAATTATATTGGCTATCGCTTGATGCTTTCCCCGTGGCATGTCAGCCAGGCGGTGGTGGGTTTATTATCGCTGGTCTATTTGACCGGTACCTGGAGTTCACCAAAAGCCGGAAGCATGACCACCCGCTTCGGACGCGGTCCGGTGATGTTGTCTTCGACAGGTGTCATGCTTGTTGGCCTGTTAATGACATTGTTCAGTTCGATATGGCTGATTTTTGCCGGGATGCTGCTCTTCTCCGCCGGATTCTTTGCCGCTCACTCGGTCGCCAGCAGCTGGATTGGCCCCCGAGCTAAACGCGCCAAAGGCCAGGCTTCCTCGCTGTATCTGTTCAGTTACTACGTGGGTTCAAGTATTGCCGGAACATTAGGTGGGGTCTTCTGGCATAACTACGGTTGGAACGGCGTTGGCGCCTTTATTGCGTCGATGCTGGTGGTCGCGATTATAGTGGGTACACGTTTGCACCATCGATTGCACGCCTGAAAAAATAAGCCCGGGCTGAGTAAAATACCCACCCGGGCTTATTGTCTGCTCAACTCAACGTTAATAACCATCCTAAAATAGACGAAGCGCCAGCCAATTCCCGCAGCGCATCTAATGTCATCAGGATAATAAATACCCAAATTAGCGGATTCATTTACTGTGTGTCATTTATTGATGATGCAAAGTAATTCTACCGTTTTGGGAACAGAGAAATAGTAAACTCGATCAAGACTACTGATATTAGTAGGGAATTTACCTTAAGTCACATCGCGTTATTATTTACCAATTTACTTTGTACATATCGTTACATGCCGAAACCAACCACTCACGGAAGCCTCTCATTACCCGAGATATAGTCATTACATCGGCCCCGTAGTGGGGTTGCATAAAAAAACCAAATTGAGGGTATGACAATGAAAAAAGTATTAGCTCTGGTTGTTGCCGCTGCGATGAGTCTCTCTTCTGCCGCTTTTGCCGCAGAGACTGCGACCACACCTGCCCCTGCAACTACTGCCACCAAAGCTGCACCTGCAAAAACCATGCATCATAAAAAACAGCATAAAGCAGCACCTGCCCAAAAAGCGCAGGCGGCTAAAAAGCATCATAAAAAAGCGACAACTGAACAGAAAGCTCCGGAACAAAAAGCACAAGCCGCGAAAAAACACACCAAGAAACACAGCCATCAGCAACCTGCAAAACCAGCTGCCCAACCAGCAGCTTAAGTTTTCAACAGCAATAATGGCGCGCCCCCTCGCGCCTGAAAATTACGGCGCTAGACGGATAACGTTTAGCGCCGCCTTAAGCGGAGGGTACTATGGTGGGCCGTTATCGCTTTGAGTTCATTCTTATCATCCTTATTTTATGTGCATTGATTGCCACTCGCTTTTATCTTTTCTGATCGTAGTTATCTGATTTCACTCCCACTTTAATCCCGTCCCGGCTATAGTATTTATGAGGGTTTGCTTTTAATAATCATAATTACCCACCAGAGTGTGATATGCGTACAACCATTGCTGTAGTGCTGGGTGCAATTAGTTTGACATCTGCATTGGTATTTGCAGATAAACCAGACAGTCCTGAATCGGCTAATGATGAAGTCAGCACCCTTTTTTTTGGTCATGATGATCGAGTGCCAGTAATTAACACGACCCAATCTCCGTGGGATGCGGTTGGGCAACTGGAGACTGCCAGTGGAAATCTCTGCACGGCCACCCTGATTGCGCCCAATCTCGCATTAACGGCGGGTCACTGTTTATTAACGCCGCCAAAAGGCAAACCAGACAAAGCAATTGCGCTGCGTTTTGTGTCGAATAAGGGGCTATGGCGCTATGAGATCCACAACATTGAAGGCCGCGTTGATCCGACATTAGGTAAACGGTTAAAGGCTAATGGAGATGGCTGGATTGTCCCGCCTGCTGCCGCGCCGTGGGATTTTGGTTTGATTGTGCTGCGCAATCCGCCTTCTGGCATTACACCCTTACCACTTTTCGAGGGAGACAAAGCAGCACTCACCGCCGCATTAAAAACGGCAGGTCGTAAAGTGACCCAGGCAGGCTATCCCGAGGATCACCTGGATACGTTGTACAGTCATAAAAATTGCGAAGTGACTGGCTGGGCGCAAACGTCGGTGATGTCGCATCAGTGCGATACCCTACCGGGTGACAGCGGTTCGCCGCTAATGCTGCATACTGATGACGGCTGGCAGTTGATTGGCGTGCAAAGTTCGGCGCCTGCGGCTAAGGATCGCTGGCGGGCTGATAACCGGGCTATCTCTGTTACCGGCTTTCGCGACAAACTGGAAGAGTTATCCCGGCAATAGCATTTAAATGCTGCCCGAAAATACGGGCAGCATAAACATCAGGCGAGTTTCACCATGATCATTCCGGCTAACAACAGGACCAGACCAACCCAGCCTTTGCGGTTTAACCGCTGACCAAACAGGACCCAACCTGCTGCTAATGTGGCGACAATACCAAACCCACCCCACAGCGCATACGCCACTGACAAGTCGATCCCTTTCACTGCCTGGGATAGTGCACTAAAAGCAGCAAGTACCGCCGCCAGCGACAGCAAGCCATAGACTTTACGGCGAAAGCCATCAGAAAATTTCAAAAAGACGTTAGCAATAATTTCCAGCACTATCGCCAGTGCCAACCAGGCGGCGTGAATCCATTCAAACTGAGCCATGATTCTGCTCCAGCGTAGATTTACGCACTTTACGTGTACCCGATTTGATCAATACAATCCCGGCAACCAGAGTTGTTAACCCGACAATTTTCATCAGCGATAAACTTTCATCAAATAACAGAACGCTAAACAGCGTAATAAATAAAATACCGATACCTTCCCACAGCGCATAGGCTACGCCTAACGCAATTTTTTTAACGGCGAAAGAGAGAAGTATATATGACAGAGAAATCATCACCAGCATTAAAATAAACCCGCTGTTTCCATCACTGACGCTAGCCCATTTCATAGATAACGTGCCGGTAATTTCTGTGGCAATAGCCAAACCTAATAAAAACCAATAAAAATACATTACCCTTCTCCTGCAAGAGAATTATTTTAATATTCGCTTAATTCAGCGAAAGTAAAGAGGTCAAGCCTAGCGCATAGCGTAAGCTTCGGCAGAAGAAAGGACTAAAGCGCGTTGCGCCAGTGCTGCTCACCTGCGAGCAAGATAGTGGATGAGGTACGAAAATGGGTAAATGTAGAAAATAACGTCCTGAACAAATTGTCCATAAAATTACAATTATCCGCAGTGTTGCTTCTCGTCATCGCGGATGATAATTGTCCTCGGTAGTTGAACACGTCTGATTTGTATCATAGCTTAAGAATTAACTCAAAACATTTTCACTTCTTTACCTGAGTGGTTTGATTTTCGTTATAATGCCGCAGCAAAAAAGAAAATATTATTAGCGAAGGAAGAAAAAACGAGGATAAACATGGCAAAGCCGATCATCACGCTCAATGGCTTAAAAATCGTCATTATGCTGGGAATGCTGGTCATTATTCTGTGCGGTATCCGGTTTGCCGCCGATATCATCGTCCCCTTTATCCTCTCTCTATTTATCGCGGTAATTCTTAACCCGCTGGTACAACGCATGGTTCGCTGGCGAGTGCCGCGCGTGTTGGCGGTGTCAATTTTGATGACCATTATCGTGATGGCGATGGTGTTAATGCTGGCCTATCTCGGTTCAACACTCAATGAACTGACCCGCACTTTGCCACAGTATCGCAGCTCAATCATAAAACCCCTGCAGGCTCTGGAACCTTTATTACAGCGCGTGGGGATTGATGTCTCAGTTGACCAACTGGCTCATTACATTGATCCGAACTCGGCAATGACGTTGCTCACCAACTTACTGACTCAGTTATCTAATGCCATGTCGTCAATATTTTTATTGTTGCTGACGGTGTTGTTTATGCTGCTCGAAGTGCCGCAACTGCCCGGTAAACTCCAGCAAATGATGGCGCGTCCGGTTGAAGGAATGGCGGCAATTCAGCGCGCGATTGACAGTGTGTCGCATTACCTGGTACTAAAAACGGCTATCAGCATCATCACCGGACTGGTCGCCTGGGCGATGCTCGCTGCACTGGATGTTCGCTTTGCTTTTGTCTGGGGATTGCTGGCCTTTGCGCTTAATTACATACCCAATATTGGCTCAGTGCTGGCAGCGATTCCCCCTATCGCTCAGGTACTGGTGTTTAATGGTTTCTACGAGGCGTTACTTGTACTGGCTGGATATCTGCTGATTAATTTGGTCTTCGGCAATATTCTGGAGCCGCGCATCATGGGGCGTGGGCTGGGGCTTTCGACATTGGTAGTATTTTTGTCGTTGATTTTTTGGGGATGGCTGTTAGGACCGGTGGGTATGCTGCTTTCCGTGCCGTTGACAATTATTGTCAAAATTGCGCTTGAACAAACAGCGGGAGGTCAAAGCATCGCCGTTCTGTTAAGCGATCTCAATAAAGAGTGACGGCCTCCGTAGAGGCCGTTGAGGTTACAGAGCTTTGAGGATTGCATCCACGCTGGCTTTGGCGTCACCAAACAGCATGTGGGTGTTTTCCTTGAAGAACAGCGGGTTTTGCACGCCAGCATAGCCGGTGTTCATCGAGCGTTTAAAGACAATCACGTTCTGCGCTTTCCACACTTCCAAAACAGGCATACCAGCAATCGGGCTCTTCGGATCGTCCTGTGCCGCCGGGTTAACCGTATCGTTGGCACCAATCACCAGTACGGTATCGGTATCAGCGAAGTCATCGTTGATTTCGTCCATTTCCAGCACGATGTCATACGGTACTTTCGCTTCCGCCAGCAACACGTTCATATGCCCTGGCAAACGGCCCGCAACCGGGTGAATCCCGAAGCGCACATTGATACCACGGGCGCGCAGTTTCTCGGTGATTTCTGCGACCGGATACTGTGCCTGCGCTACCGCCATGCCGTACCCAGGAGTAATGATTACTGAGTGCGAGTTTTTCAGCAGCTCCGCCGTCTCTTCTGCGGTGATTTCGCGGTGCTCGCCCACTTCCTGATCATCGCCGGTAGAGGAACCATCAGTGCCGAAACCGCCCGCAATGACGCTGATAAAGGAACGGTTCATCGCCTTACACATAATGTAAGAAAGAATCGCGCCCGACGAACCGACCAACGCACCGGTCACAATCAGCAGGTCATTACTGAGCATAAAGCCCGCCGCTGCCGCCGCCCAACCGGAGTAGGAGTTCAGCATCGACACCACCACTGGCATATCTGCACCACCGATGGAAGCCACCAAATGCCAACCGAAGACCAGCGCTATAGCGGTCATTATCAGCAATGCCAGCACCTGCAAGCCAACACTATCGGTACGAACAAACACCATCAACAGCAGGAAGGAAACGACCAATGCAGCCAGGTTCATTTTATGGCGGTTTGGCAGCATCAACGGTTTAGACGAAATCTTTCCGCACAGCTTACCGAACGCCACAACCGAACCGGTAAAGGTTACCGCACCAATAAAGATGCCAAGGAACACTTCCGTCAGGTGAATATTGGCCAGAATCGGTGCCATTCCCGCGTCATGATGCAGATAGCTGTTAAAGCCAACCAGCACCGCCGCCAGCCCCACGAAGCTATGCAGGATCGCCACCAGTTCCGGCATTTCGGTCATTTCGACTTTCTTCGCCAGACGGATACCAATCGCGCCACCAATGACCATCGCAACCAGGATCCAGCCAACATTGCCAGTATCCGGCCCGAAGATAGTTGCAATTAACGCAATCGCCATCCCGGCAATACCGAGGTTGTTACCACGGCGAGACGTTTCATGTTTAGAAAGCCCGGCCAGACTGAAGATAAACAGGATCGCGGCAACAATGTATGCAGCTGTAACTAATCCTCCAGACATATGTTACCCCTTAGTTTTTGCGAAACATTTTCAGCATGCGCTGAGTCACGGTAAAGCCACCGAAAATATTAATGCTGGCGATAAGCACCGCGATAAAACTAAGGAAGCTAACCCAGCCGCCCTGGCCAATCTGCAATAGAGCTCCGACAACAATAATCCCTGAAATCGCGTTAGTAACCGACATCAGCGGCGTATGCAACGCGTGGGAGACATTCCACACCACGTAATAACCTACGACGCAGGCCAGCGCGAAAACGGTAAAGTGCCCGAGGAATTCTTTCGGTGCTACGCTTGCCAACCAGCCGAAAAGGATGATTGCCAGCGCCATCAGCGCATATTTACGCCACGGTGAGCAGGCGCATTTTTCTTCGGTTTTAACATCAGGTGCCGCTTTCTGTGCTGCCTGCGGTTGGACTGAAACCTGAATCGGCGGCGCCGGCCAGGTAATTTCGCCAGAACGGATCACAGTCACGCCGCGAATCACCACATCATCAAAATCAACCGTGATATTGCCGTCTTTCTCTTTGCACAACAGTTTCAGCAGATTGACAAGGTTGGTGCCGTAAAGCTGTGAGGATTGCGTCGGCAGGCGACCAGGAAGATCGGTGTAGCCAATCACTTTGACGCCATTCTCCGTGGTGAATATTTCACCCGGCACGGTGTATTCACAGTTACCACCGTTTTGGGATGCCAGGTCGACAATCACACTACCCGACTTCATAGAATCAACCATTTCACGGGTAATCAGTTTCGGTGCTGGTTTGCCTGGAATAAGCGCAGTGGTCACAATGATATCGACCTCTTTTGCCTGGGCGGCAAAGAGTTCCATTTCTGCTTTGATGAACGCTTCCGACATCACTTTGGCGTAACCATCGCCACTACCTGCTTCCTCTTTAAAATCCAGCTCGAGGAACTCCGCGCCCATACTTTGAACTTGTTCTTTCACTTCCGGGCGAGTATCAAATGCACGCACAATTGCGCCGAGGCTGTTTGCTGCGCCAATGGCGGCCAGACCAGCAACACCCGCACCAATCACCATCACTTTTGCGGGCGGCACTTTACCTGCTGCAGTGATTTGCCCGGTAAAGAAACGCCCAAACTCATGAGCCGCTTCAACAATGGCGCGATAGCCGGCGATATTCGCCATCGAACTTAACGCATCAAGCGATTGCGCGCGAGAAATGCGTGGTACAGAGTCCATCGCCATCACCGTCACGTTACGCTCCGCGAGTTTTTGCATTAACTCCGGATTCTGCGCGGGCCAGATGAAGCTCACCAGCGTGGTTCCCGGATTTAGTAACGCAATTTCATCATCTAACGGCGCATTGACCTTCAGAATGATCTCTGACTGCCAGACATTATTCCCTTCTACAATTTCGGCGCCCGCTTGCACAAACGCTTTATCGTCAAAACTAGCCAGTTGACCTGCGCCGCTCTCTACCGCGACGGTAAAACCTAGTTTCAGCAACTGCTCCACTGTTTTCGGCGTTGCTGCAACACGGGTTTCATTGGTTAACCGTTCTCTTGGTATGCCAATTCGCATGATATTCCCTTCCATCGGTTTTATTGATGATGGTTTGCCTGTGTTTTTGATACACAAGCCGCTCATGTACGAGCTAAATGTTACTCCGTTAAAATAAATTAGTAACAAACGCCTATAACGTACTGAAAATAATGCCTGTGATCTAGCGTCAAAAATCAGTATTTCGGCGTGAACTCGCAAAATATTAACGATTCAGCCTTGATAGCGGGATAAACACCATAGAACACAGGATAATGGGCGATAATTGTCTTTGATAATCAGCTAAAACATGAGATATCACCGACGCCAGCCACCGGTTAACATTAAATTAACTTATACAATTCAGCCAGTTCAGTCATTCTTCTGTTATTGTGGCTATTTTTTAAGCACGGACGCTCATTCGATCAGATTTAAAATCAAATCAAGAAGTCTGATATGAAAAAATCACGCAGACAGTTACACACTTTAAATGCAATAATCAGCCACGTTTCTCGTTAATAACAATACCAGTACCTGGTTTGCGCAAGGCGAAGGATTATTTTTATGAAGCTTAAGAACACCCTCCTGGCGTCGGCACTGCTTTCTGCTACGGCATTTTCCGTTAACGCAGCAACAGAACTGACACCGGAGCAAGCGGCAGCGGTTAAACCTTTTGACCGTGTAGTGGTTACCGGTCGTTTTAATGCCATTGGCGAAGCGGTTAAAGCCGTTTCCCGTCGCGCTGATAAAGAAGGCGCCGCCTCTTTTTATGTTGTCGACACTTCAGATTTCGGTAACAGCGGTAACTGGCGTGTAGTTGCCGATCTTTATAAAGCCGATGCTGAAAAAGCAGAAGCTGATAAGAATCGCGTTTTTAATGGCGTTATTGAACTGCCTAAAGACCAGGCTGTTTTGATCGAACCGTATGACACCGTTACCGTCCAGGGCTTCTTCCGCAGCCAACCGGAAGTGAACGATGCCATCACCAAAGCAGCAAAAGCGAAAGGTGCCTACTCTTACTACATCGTTCGCCAGATAGATGCCAACCAGGGCGGCAACCAGCGTATTACTGCGTTCATCTACAAACAAGATGCTAAAAAACGCATCGTCCAGAGCCCGGATGTGATCCCTGCGGATTCTGATGCTGGTCGCGCGGCACTGGCCGCAGGTGGCGAAGCCGCGAAGAAAGTTGAAATCCCGGGGGTTGCCACCACTGCATCACCAAGTGCTGAAGTTGGTCGTTTCTTTGAAACTCAGTCCTCAAAAGGCGGACGTTACACTGTCACGCTTCCTGACGGCACAAAAGTAGAAGAATTAAACAAAGCGACCGCAGCAATGATGGTCCCGTTCGATAGCATTAAGTTCTCGGGTAACTACGGCAACATGACCGAAGTCTCCTACCAGGTTGCTAAACGTGCCGCGAAGAAAGGTGCTAAGTATTACCACATCACCCGCCAGTGGCAGGAACGTGGTAACAACCTGACCATCAGTGCAGACCTGTATAAATAAATAACTATTCAGTATCACATTAAGGCGGCTTTATGCCGCCTTTCAGATTTTTAGCTACAAATTTTCCCGCAACCATTGCATGCCGCCACTTCTCTTCGTAAAATCCCGCGCTTTAGTGGCATTCACCATTTTTATGCGTTTTGCCCTAATATTTATTCTTCTGAACACGTTTTAAATACTGGATATCGATGGAAAAGAAACTGGGACTGAGCGCACTCACCGCGCTGGTATTAAGCTCAATGCTGGGCGCGGGTGTTTTCAGTCTGCCGCAAAATATGGCGGCGGTTGCCAGCCCGGCAGCACTGCTCATCGGCTGGGGTATTACTGGCGCTGGCATCTTATTGCTGGCCTTTGCCATGCTGATCCTGACACGCATTCGTCCCGACCTTGACGGCGGTATTTTTACCTATGCACGGGAGGGGTTTGGCGAGTTAATCGGCTTCTGCTCCGCATGGGGATACTGGCTATGTGCGGTTATCGCCAACGTCTCTTATTTGGTTATCGTCTTTTCCGCATTAAGTTTCTTCACCGATACGCCGGAACTACGCCTGTTTGGCGATGGTAATACCTGGCAATCGATCGTCGGTGCATCGGCATTGTTGTGGATTGTTCACTTTTTGATTCTGCGCGGCGTACAAACCGCCGCCAGCATTAACCTGGTGGCGACACTGGCAAAATTATTGCCGCTTGGTTTGTTTATTGTGCTGGCGATGATGATGTTCAAACTGGACACCTTCAAGCTCGACTTTACAGGCCTTGCGCTTGGCGTGCCAGTATGGGAACAGGTGAAAAACACCATGCTAATCACACTGTGGGTATTCATTGGTGTGGAAGGTGCGGTGGTTGTTTCTTCACGGGCGCGGAATAAACATGATGTTGGCAAAGCAACGCTTCTGGCGGTGCTTTCTGCACTGGGCGTTTATTTATTGGTCACGCTGCTTTCGCTGGGGGTCGTTGCTCGTCCTGAACTGGCTGAGATTCGTAACCCGTCTATGGCCGGTCTGATGGTGAAAATGATGGGGCCGTGGGGCGAGATTATCATCGCTGCCGGATTGATCGTTTCTGTTTGTGGCGCGTATTTAAGCTGGACCATTATGGCGGCAGAAGTCCCCTTCCTGGCAGCTACCCATAAGGCATTCCCGCGTATTTTTGCGCGCCAGAATGCACAAGCAGCGCCGTCTGCCTCGCTGTGGCTGACCAACATCTGCGTGCAAATTTGTCTGGTGCTGATTTGGCTGACTGGTTCCGATTACAACACGTTGCTGACCATCGCCTCAGAAATGATTCTGGTGCCCTATTTCCTGGTTGGCGCGTTCTTGTTGAAAATCGCTACTCGTCCGCTGCATAAAGCGGTAGGTGTCGGTGCCTGCATTTATGGCTTATGGTTATTATACGCTTCGGGCCCAATGCACCTGTTGTTGTCCGTCGTTCTGTATGCGCCAGGGCTGCTGGTTTTCCTGTACGCGCGTAAAACGCATACACATGATAATGTACTGAATCGTCAGGAAATGGTGCTGATTGGCATGCTGTTAATTGCCGCAGTTCCGGCAACCTGGATGCTGGTGGGATAACGTTCGTCCCATCGTATGCTTGCAAAGGAGATTAACGATGGGGAAAACCCAGCCCTTGCCAATATTAATCACTGGTGGAGGCCGTCGTATCGGCCTCGCTCTCGCCTGGCATTTCATTCATCAAAAGCAACCGGTGATTGTCAGCTATCGAACGCACTATCCTGCCATTGATGGACTGATTAATGCGGGCGCGCAGTGTATTCAGGCTGATTTTTCAACGAACGACGGCGTGATGGCGTTTGCCGATGAAGTGTTAAAAACCACCCACGGCCTGCGTGCCATTTTGCATAACGCCAGTGCGTGGATGGCAGAAAAACCAGGTACGCCACTGACTGATGTTCTGGCCTGCATGATGCAGATCCATGTTAATACCCCTTACCTGCTCAACCATGCGCTGGAAAGATTACTGCGCGGTCACGGACACGCCGCCAGCGATATCATTCACTTCACCGATTATGTGGTGGAGCGCGGAAGCGACAAACATATTGCCTATGCTGCAAGCAAAGCGGCACTGGATAATATGACCCGTTCGTTTGCCCGCAAATTGGCACCGGAAGTGAAAGTGAATTCTATTGCACCATCGCTGATCCTGTTTAACGAGCATGATGATGCCGAATATCGCCAACAGGCGCTGAATAAATCACTGATGAAAACCGCGCCTGGTGAGAAAGAAGTTATCGATCTTGTCGATTACTTACTCACCAGTTGCTTTGTAACCGGACGCAGTTTCCCGCTTGATGGCGGCCGTCATTTGCGTTAATGCAGCTTCATCCAGCAAATAATTAGCACCCATGCGCTTAACCCCCAGCACGCAACAGAACCCACAAAAGCAGCGGGCAAGCGCATGATTCCGGTGAAATACCACAAGGACGCCAGATAAACAAAATAGGGAATAATCGACCACATACTGAAAACGATTGTGGCGCGTAAAGCTTCAATGCCGCGTTCACTGACAACAATATAATGCGCGATAAGCGCAAAGGTCGGGAAAAGCGGGATCAGCCCGGCGATATAGTAATTTTTCGTTTTTGCTAATACACCAATCAACACCACCACCAGCGCACCAAGCGCGGCTTTGATTACCAGCCCCATTTTTTACCTTAACACTTCCATAACAAGTTATCTGTAGAATACCCGATGCAACCTTGTTTAGAAACGATTGATAGTAAGTAAAATCAGCGCGGTGTATTGTGACGTTTTTATATCTGCCGTGAATAATATGAACACTATCGTATTTGTGGAAGATGACACAGAAGTCGGTTCACTGATTGCTGCGTACCTGGCAAAGCATGATATGCAGGTTACCGTGGAACCGCGCGGCGACCATGCCGAAGAGACAATTCTGCGGGAAAATCCGGATCTGGTGCTGCTCGATATCATGCTGCCTGGCAAAGACGGAATGTCCATCTGCCGCGATTTACGCGCAAAGTGGTCCGGGCCGATTGTTCTGCTGACCTCTCTCGATAGCGATATGAACCACATTCTGGCGCTGGAAATGGGCGCCTGCGACTATATTCTCAAAACAACGCCCCCCGCTGTTCTGTTGGCGCGTTTACGTTTACATTTGCGCCAGAACGAACAAGCGACGCTGACCAAAGGTATTCAGGAAACGTCTCTGACACCTTACAAACCATTGCATTTCGGTACGTTAACTATCGACCCCATCAACCGCGTAGTGACACTTGCTAACCATGAGATTTCACTCTCGACGGCTGATTTTGAATTGTTATGGGAATTAGCTACCCATGCCGGACAAATTATGGACCGCGATGCGTTGCTGAAGAATTTACGCGGCGTCAGTTATGACGGGCTGGATCGTAGCGTGGATGTAGCTATTTCGCGGTTACGAAAAAAACTGCTCGATAACGCTGCCGAACCCTACCGCATTAAAACCGTGCGTAACAAAGGCTATCTTTTTGCGCCTCATGCGTGGGAATAAGCGATGAAAAAACTGTTTATCCAGTTTTATCTTTTGCTGTTTGTCTGCTTTCTGGTGATGTCTCTGCTGGTTGGGCTGGTGTACAAATTTACCGCCGAACGCGCGGGCAAACAGTCACTGGATGATTTGATGAACAGTTCGCTGTATCTGATGCGTAGCGAATTACGCGAGATCCCTCCGCACGACTGGGGAAAAACGCTGAAGGAGATGGATTTAAATCTCTCTTTCGATCTGCGCGTCGAGCCGCTGAGTAAATATCATCTCGATAATAACGCCATGCACCGATTGCGTGGCGGAGAGATTGTTGCTCTGGATGATCAGTACACTTTTTTACAGCGTATCCCGCGCAGCCACTACGTGCTTGCCGTGGGTCCCGTTCCTTATCTTTATTTCCTCCATCAAATGCGTTTGCTGGATATCGTGCTGATCGCCTTTATTGCCATCTCCCTCGCCTTTCCGGTGTTTATCTGGATGCGTCCGCACTGGAAAGACATGTTAAAACTGGAAGCGGCGTCGCAACGATTCGGCGATGGGCATCTCAATGAACGTATTCACTTTGATGATGGTTCAAGCTTTGAACGACTTGGCGTGGCGTTTAACCAGATGGCGGACAATATCAACGCGTTGATTGCCAGTAAAAAGCAGCTTATCGATGGCATTGCCCATGAACTGCGAACGCCATTAGTGCGCCTGCGTTATCGGCTGGAGATGAGCGACAACCTGAACGCCATAGAGTCCCAGGCCTTGAATCGCGATATCAGTCAACTGGAAGCCTTAATTGAAGAACTGCTGACTTATGCCCGGCTCGATCGCCCACAAAATGAACTGCATCTTAGCGAACCAGACCTGCCGTTGTGGCTGTCAACACATCTGCAAGATATTCAGGCCGTAACCCCCGACAAAACGGTACGGATAAAAACGATCACGCCAGGTAATTACGCGGCACTGGATATGCGCTTAATGGAGCGCGTGCTGGATAACTTACTCAACAACGCCCTGCGCTACTGCCATTCAACCGTTGAAACCAGCCTGCTACTGGCAGGAAACAGAGCAACATTGATTGTTGAAGATGATGGTCCGGGAATTGCGGCAGAAAATCGCGAGCATATCTTTGAACCCTTTGTTCGCCTCGATCCCAGCCGGGACCGTGCAACTGGTGGCTGTGGGCTGGGGCTGGCGATTGTCCACTCCATCGCTCTGGCAATGGGCGGTACGGTCAATTGTGACACCAGCGAACTGGGGGGCGCCCGCTTCTCGTTCAGCTGGCCACTGTGGCACAACATCCCGCAATTCACTTCTGCCTGACACCAAACGCACGGTGGTTAAGTTGTCGTCAATGTGCTATAAATAAAGTATGTTGTAACTAAAGTGGTAATTTTATGGCCCGTTACGATCTTGTTGACCGACTCAATACGACTTTTCGCCAGATGGAACAAGAACTGGCAGCGTTTGCCGCTGAACTTGAACAGCACAAGTTGCTGGTTGCCCGCGTGTTCTCGTTACCGGAGGTCAAAAAGGAGGATGAGCATAATCCGCTTAATCGCATTGAGGTTAAGCAACATCTCGGGAAAGAAGCGCAGGCGCTGGCACTACGTCATTTCCGCCATTTGTTTATTCAACAACAGTCCGAAAATCGCAGCAGCAAGGCGGCTGTTCGTCTGCCTGGCGTGTTGTGCTATCAGGTCGATAACCTTTCACAAACGGCGCTGGCAAGTCATATACAGCGCATCAATCAACTTAAAACCACTTTCGAACATATCGTCACGGTTGAGTCAGAACTGCCTACGGCAGCGCGTTTTGAATGGGTACATCGTCATTTGCCGGGGCTGATTACCCTTAATGCTTATCGCACGCTCACCGTTCTGCACGACCCCGCCACTTTACGTTTTGGCTGGGCGAATAAACATATCATTAAAAATTTGCATCGTGATGAGGTGCTGGCGCAGTTGGAAAAGAGCCTGAAATCACCACGTAGCGTTGCACCGTGGACGCGCGAGGAGTGGCAGGGAAAACTGGAACGCGAGTATCAGGATATTGCCGCCCTGCCACAGGACGCGAAGTTAAAAATCAAACGTCCGGTGAAGGTTCAGCCAATTGCCCGTGTCTGGTACAAGGGGGATCAAAAACAAGTTCAGCACGCCTGCCCGACACCGCTTATCGCGCTGATTAATCGGGATAATGGCGCAGGCATGCCAGACGTTGGTGAGCTGTTAAATTACGATGCCGACAATGTTCAGCATCGTTTTAAACCCCAGGCGCAGCCGCTTCGTTTGATCATTCCCCGGCTGCACCTGTATGTTGCAGATTAACGCCCTGCTTTCATACTGCCGACCATCTGTTCTGGTCGTACCCAGCTATCAAACTCGGCTTCGCTAAGATAGCCCAGCGCAAGGGCGGCAGCTTTTAAGGTCAGCCCTTCTTTATGCGCTTTTTTGGCGATCTCCGCAGCTTTGTCATAGCCAATATGGGTGTTTAGCGCGGTCACAAGCATCAGCGATTCATTGAGTAGTTGGTTGATACGCTCGCGATTTGGCTCAATTCCCACCGCGCAGTGTTTGTTAAAACTTTCCATGCCATCTGCCAGCAAGCGCACCGATTGCAGGAAATTGTGGATCACCATCGGACGGAAGACGTTCAGTTCGAAGTTACCAGAAGCGCCGCCGATGTTGATTGCCACGTCATTCCCCATCACCTGGCAGCAAAGCATGGTTAACGCTTCACACTGCGTTGGGTTCACTTTTCCCGGCATGATTGAACTGCCCGGCTCATTTTCCGGGATTGAGATTTCGCCAATGCCGCAACGTGGACCGGAAGCCAGCCAGCGGACGTCATTGGCAATTTTCATCAGTGACGCCGCCAATCCTTTTAACGCACCGTGCGCCTGAACCAGCGCATCACAGGTCGCCAGTGCTTCAAATTTGTTCGGTGCGGTAACAAACGGCGCACAGGTAATGACCGAAAGCTCGTCCGCCACGCGACGCGCATACTCCGGATGGGTATTTAGTCCAGTACCCACCGCTGTACCGCCAAGAGCCAGTTCCGCTACGTGAGGCAGGCTGTATTCGATATGTTTGAGATTATGCTCGAGCATCGCTACCCAGCCGGAAATCTCCTGCCCCAGGGTCAGCGGCGTGGCGTCCTGCAAGTGGGTTCGACCGATTTTGACGATATCGGCAAATGCACGCGATTTTTCACTCAGCGTCTGTGTCAGGGTTTTAAGCTGCGGAATGAGTTGCTTGCGCAGCGCCAGCAGCGCCGCAACGTGCATCGCCGTCGGAAAGACATCGTTGGAACTTTGGCTTTTGTTCACGTCGTCGTTAGGGTGAACTTTACGTTCCATCCCGCGCACGCCGCCGAGTAATTCACTGGCCCGGTTAGCCAGCACTTCGTTCATGTTCATGTTACTTTGCGTGCCGGAGCCGGTCTGCCAGATTGCCAGCGGGAATTCGTCGTCATGCAGCCCCGCCAGTACTTCATCCGCCGCCTGACGAATGGCACTCGCTTTCTCTTCAGACAGCAAGCCTAAATCTTCATTAACTTTTGCCGCTGCGCGCTTGGTTAGCGCCAGCGCATGAATCAGTGAGGTTGGCATTTTCTCCGTCGAAATGCGGAAATGCTCCAGCGAGCGTTGAGTTTGTGCGCCCCACAGCTTATCTGCCGGGACATCGATCGCACCCATCGAATCTTTTTCGCTGCGTACTGTTTTCATGGCCTGCTCCTCACCTGATTAATTTTTTCTTTCTGTTTTGCTTTCGTTAAGCAACTTTTAGCTCACTCATTATTTACTATTTGATAACAAATGTTTGGTATTTCGTGCCATGTAAAAAAGCCGCCCCGAAGGGCGGCTCTGCTTATTTCACGCAGCGGCTACACTGCGTGAGTTGTATCTGCTGGAAGAAGTCATTTCCTTTATCATCCACCAGGATAAACGCCGGGAAATCTTCCACTTCGATTTTCCAGATGGCTTCCATTCCCAGTTCCGGATATTCAACACATTCCAGACTCTTAATACTCCCCTGCGCCAGCACTGCCGCAGGCCCGCCGATACTGCCGAGATAGAAACCACCATGTTTTTTACAGGCATCCGTCACCTGCTGGCTGCGGTTACCTTTCGCCAGCATGATCATGCTGCCGCCCTGCGCTTGCAGTTGATCGACGTAAGAATCCATACGTCCGGCAGTCGTTGGGCCAAGAGAACCGGAGGCATAACCTTCCGGCGTTTTGGCCGGACCCGCGTAGTAAATTGGATGATCTTTAATGTACTGTGGCAGCCCTTCACCGTTATCCATCCGCTCTTTCAGTTTGGCATGAGCGATATCACGACCGACGATAATCGTGCCGTTAAGCGATAAGCGTGTAGAAACGGGATACTGCGACAACTGTGCGAGGATCTCTTTCATTGGACGGTTAAGGTCAACGCGTACCGCTTCGCCTTCCCCCGCTTTACGCAGTTCTTCAGGGATGTATTTGCCAGGATTATGTTCCAGTTTTTCGATCCAGATCCCCTGACGGTTAATCTTCGCTTTGATATTACGGTCAGCAGAACAAGAGACGCCCATACCAATCGGGCAGGATGCGCCATGGCGTGGCAGGCGAATCACTCGAATGTCATGGGCGAAATATTTCCCGCCAAACTGCGCGCCCAGACCGAGATTTTGCGCTTCAATCAGCAATTCGTTTTCCAGTTCCACATCGCGGAACGCCTGACCGTGCTCGTTCCCTTCCGTTGGCAGTTCGTCATAGTATTTAGCGGAAGCCAGTTTCACCGTTTTAAGGTTAGTTTCCGCAGAAGTTCCGCCAATAACGAACGCAATATGATATGGAGGACACGCCGCCGTACCCAGTGTGCGCATTTTCTCAACCAGGTAATTTTTCAGTTTCCCCGGCGTCAGTAACGCTTTGGTTTCCTGATAGAGATACGTCTTGTTTGCCGAACCGCCACCTTTGGCGATACAGAGGAATTTGTACTCATCGCCATCAACGGCATAAAGATCGATCTGCGCTGGCAAGTTGGTGCCGGTATTCACCTCTTTATACATATCCAGCGGCGCGTTTTGCGAGTAGCGCAGGTTATCTTCGATATAAGTGTTATAGACACCGCGCGCCAGCGCCGCTTCGTCGCCACCACCGGTCCATACACGCTGCCCTTTTTTACCAACGATGATCGCGGTGCCGGTGTCCTGGCAGGTTGGCAGAACGCCTTTTGCGGCGATATCGGAGTTTCGCAGGAATTGCAGTGCCACATACTTGTCGTTTTCGCTGGCTTCCGGGTCACGCAAAATATCGGCTACCTGCTGTTGATGGGCCGGACGCAGCATGAATGACGCATCATGAAACGCCTGACGCGCCAGAAGAGTTAACGCTTCTGGTGCAACTTTCAAAATCTCCTGCCCTTCAAATTCAGATACGCTGACATATTCGCTGGTCAGCAGGTAGTACTCGGTATCATCTTTTTTGAGTGGGAAAGGAGCCTGATAATGAAAGGGTTTGTTTGACATTGTTCTCTCACTTACTGCCTGGTTTGGTTATGCTTTGGGCGGGTGTTCCATTGCCCTGTTAAAAGCGAGTTACATTATCCTACACACTTTTTTAACAAAAACTGAGACTAGTACGACTTTTTGCGGCTCCAGGTTACTTCCCGTAGGATTCTTGCTTTAATAGCGAGATTAATTTCCACATTTAAACAGGGATTGATCATGCAAAAACTCATTAACTCAGTGCAAAACTATGCCTGGGGCAGCAAAACGGCGTTGACTGAACTTTATGGCATGGAAAATCCGTCCAGCCAGCCGATGGCCGAGTTGTGGATGGGCGCGCATCCAAAGAGCAGTTCACGTGTGCACGATGCCGCAGGAGATATCGTTTCACTGCGTGATGTGATTGAGAGTGATAAAGCGACTCTTTTGGGAGATGCCGTTGCCAAACGCTTTGGCGAGTTGCCTTTCCTGTTCAAAGTATTATGCGCAGCCCAGCCGCTCTCCATTCAGGTGCATCCAAACAAACGCAATTCTGAAATCGGTTTTGCCAAAGAAAATGCCGCAGGTATTCCGATGAATGCCGCCGAGCGTAACTATAAAGATCCTAATCACAAGCCTGAGCTGGTTTTCGCCCTGACCCCTTTCCTCGCGATGAACGCGTTTCGTGAGTTTTCCGACATCGTCTCCCTGCTTCAGCCCGTCGCGGGCGCACATCCGGCCATTGCTCACTTTTTGCAGCAGCCCAATGCCGAACGTTTAAGCGAACTGTTTGCCAGCCTGTTAAATATGCAGGGTGAAGAGAAATCCCGCGCGCTGGCGATTTTGAAATCGGCGCTCGACAGTCAGCAGGGCGAACCGTGGCAAACGATTCGTTTAATTTCTGAATTTTACCCGGATGACAGCGGTCTGTTCTCCCCGCTGTTGCTGAATGTCGTGAAATTGAATCCTGGCGAAGCGATGTTCCTGTTCGCTGAAACACCGCACGCTTACCTGCAAGGCGTGGCATTAGAAGTGATGGCGAACTCCGATAACGTGCTGCGTGCAGGTCTGACGCCTAAATACATTGATATTCCGGAGCTGGTTGCCAACGTGAAGTTTGAAGCCAAACCGGCCAACCAGTTGTTGACCCAGCCGGTGAAACAAGGCTCAGAGCTGGACTTCCCGATTCCGGTGGATGATTTTGCCTTCTCGCTGCATGACCTTAGCGATCAAGAAACCACCATCAGCCAGCAGAGTGCCGCCATTTTGTTCTGCGTCGAGGGCGATGCAACGCTGTGTAAAGGTTCTCAGCAGTTACAGCTTAAACCGGGTGAATCAGCGTTTATTGCCGCCAACGAGTCACCGGTGACGGTCAAAGGCCACGGCCGTTTAGCCCGTGTTTACAACAAGCTGTAAGAGCTTACTGAAAAAATTAACATCTCTTGCTAAGCTTATTAAAGGCTTATAACACCTTCAGGCGGCCAGTCCGCCTGATTTTATTTTATGGATAATCATTATGAATAAATCGCTGGTAGCGGTAGGCGTCATTGTTGCGCTCGGCGTAGTCTGGACAGGCGGCGCATGGTACACAGGCAAGAAGATTGAAACCCATCTCGAAGACATGGTCGCGCAGGCAAACGCGCAACTCAAACTGACAGCTCCTGAATCCAACCTGGAAGTAAGTTATCAAAACTATCATCGCGGCGTATTCAGCAGCCAGTTGCAACTGGTGGTGAAACCCATTGCCGGGAAAGAAAATCCGTGGATTAAAAGCGGTCAGAGCGTCATCTTCAACGAATCGGTTGATCATGGTCCCTTCCCCCTTGCCCAGCTTAAAAAACTGAACCTGATTCCGTCGATGGCATCAATTCAAACCACGCTGGTCAATAACGAAGTAAGCAAGCCACTGTTTGATATGGCAAAAGGTGAAACGCCTTTTGAGATTAACTCCCGCATTGGTTACAGCGGTGATTCCAGTTCCGATATTTCACTCAAGCCACTGAATTACGAGCAAAAGGATGAAAAGGTCGCCTTTAGCGGCGGCGAGTTCCAGTTAAATGCTGACAGAGACGGCAAAGCCATCTCCCTGTCCGGGGAAGCACAAAGCGGTCGGGTGGATGCGGTTAATGAGTATAACCAGAAAGTACAGTTGACCTTTAATAATCTGAAAACTGACGGTTCCAGCACGCTGGCAAGTTTTGGTGAGCGCGTAGGTAACCAAAAACTGTCGCTGGAAAAAATGACCATTTCAGTGGAAGGCAAAGAACTGGCACTGCTGGAAGGCATGGAGATCAGCGGTAAATCGGATCTGGTCAATGACGGTAAAACGATCAATAGCCAACTGGATTACTCGCTAAATAGCCTGAAGGTACAGAATCAGGATCTGGGCAGTGGCAAGCTGACCTTAAAAGTCGGCCAGATTGATGGCGAGGCCTGGCATCAGTTTAGCCAGCAATATAACGCGCAAACTCAGGCGCTGCTGGCACAGCCAGAAATTGCCAACAATCCTGAACTTTATCAGGAGAAAGTGACGGAAGCCTTCTTTAGCGCCCTGCCGCTGATGTTGAAAGGCGATCCGGTGATTACTATCGCACCATTGAGCTGGAAAAACAGTCAGGGTGAAAGTGCGCTGAATCTGTCGCTGTTCCTGAAAGATCCGGCAACGACTAAAGAAGCGCCGCAAACGCTGGCACAGGAAGTGGACCGCTCGGTCAAATCTCTGGATGCGAAACTGACCATTCCGGTGGATATGGCAACTGAGCTGATGACTCAGGTAGCGAAGCTGGAAGGATATCAGGAAGATCAAGCGAAAAAACTGGCGAAACAGCAAGTTGAAGGTGCATCAGCAATGGGGCAGATGTTCCGTCTGACCACCTTGCAGGACAATACCATCACCACCAGCCTGCAGTATGCTAACGGTCAGATCACGTTAAACGGACAGAAAATGTCGTTAGAAGATTTTGTTGGCATGTTTGCGATGCCAGCTCTTAACGTTCCGGCTGTACCGGCAATTCCGCAGCAGTAATTCACGACCAAAACGCCGGAGAATCTTCACTCCGGCGTATTCGTCTGATTACAAACCAGAGATTGCCTGATGCGCTACGCTTATCAGGCCTACCTTTTCCTGCAACATCCTGAATTTATGAGCTTTTGTAGGCTGGATAAGGCGTTTACGCCGCATCCGGCATAAAAAACGCGCACTTTGTCAACAATCTGAAACGCCGGAGAATTTTCACTCCGGCTTTTTTTCTCACTTCAGCATAAAGTCATACTGGATACTCATTTTCACATCCCAGTAATTCAGGCGATCGCCCAGCGCACTGCCATCGCGCTTTTCCCGCCCTTTATCGGCAGCAAGAAAGAAATTCATCCCTTGTAGCGGCCCTTCGCTAACCCGATAGTTCACGCCACCTAAGATACCCGCGCCTTCAATCCGCACGTCTCGTTTACTGGATTCATAGCCGCGGGTCACAATCGGTGCAAATGTCAGCGTAAATTGCGGGGTTAAACGATAGTTGACGCCCAATTGCCAGGACTGCATTCCTTCGCGGTTACGATCAAGACTTAATGAAAAGGGATAGCCAATGTCGGTGTCCACCACGGCTCCATTCATCGCATGACGCAAATAACCGCCACTGCCAAATACGCTTCCCCACGGCGCGCTCCAGGTCAATTGTCCACTAACCAACGCCGTTTCATTGGGCTGGCTGGTATTACGACTTAGGCCTTCGAGTTGCGCGTAAAAGCCGAGCAACTCCCCTTTCAACGTATAATTCGGGTCGAGCGGTATGCTTTTCTCGAGAATACTTTGTATCTGGTTGGAAACATCTTTCTGTACCGATGCTCCCAGAGAATAGCGACTGGTATCATCATGCCAACTGGCGGCTAAAAAAGAACGTGCGCGATGTTTATCGTATTTTCCCGTCTGGCTGTTATAAACCCCTTCATCACGAATACCGGTTGTTGAATCGGTCCATAAAAATACTCGTGAACGCCACATTCCCCACAATTCAATATTTGGCGTTAAAGCCCAGTAACCTAATGCTCCTTCGGAAACAGTCGGCAATGTCCGTTGCGAACTACCAGCAATTAACGGAATACGATAAGGTAAGCTGCCATAACTATAATCTGTTCCGAAGCGACCTAATTTAAGCAGGCTATTTTCACTGGGTTTTATTTTTACTGCCCCCAGGGCAAAGCCAAAACTTTTATCACCATCAAGATACCAGCGGGTACTCATATCAGCACGAGCACCTAATTTATAAACATAATATGCCCCGCCTTCGACACCAATAATATTAGAATAATAGCCACTATTAAAATCAAGTAATCCTCCCTGTACCCACGCGTAAATGTCTCTTCCCGCGCCAGCACTAGGTTTGTCAGCCCTGCGTAATTCATTTTTCAGTCTGATGCGTAGTCCCGCTTCATCGTCAGTCAGTTGTGCAGCGTAAGCGGTGGTAAGGCCAGAGGCAGCCGTCAGGCAAATAACGGCTATGGCCACTATTTTTCTCATAGTTGCACCTTTGATGTTCTGATTATTTTTATGGAATATTAATTAGTGATATCGCTGATTAATTGCTGCTGCATTTGTTTGCGATTATCAATTTCAACTACGATTTCTTTGAATTTTTTATCCGTGAGCGGATAAAACCAGATTATTATAAATGCCAGTAGCATAAACCCGCAGGGTACTAAGGCAATTGATGTGCGGATCCCCATAATAACTTCCGGTGTTTGCACCTGATTGGCAATATATCCGCTTAATCCCAAAATAAAGGCGGGAATTGATCCTCCTATTGCCTGGCCGCATTTGCGCGTAAATGAGAATAGCGAATAGGTAAGTCCTTCAATCCGCACACCAGTCAGGTATTCACCATATTCTACGGTATCGGCTTCCAGCGCCCACATCACCGTCATGGTAACGCCCTGACCAATTGAGGCAATGGCTAACGCAACCAGTGCCACCGGCAGCGACCAGACGGATACCCAGAAGAACAGCAGGTAACCACAAGTCCCCAGCAGCGCGCCAATCAGGAAGGTATTCTTTTTACCGATCCTGGCGACCATCCCCGGTACCAGCGGTGCCGACGCCACTGTACCGACCAGGTTCTGTACCAGCACTAACACCGTGAACAATCCTGCATCATTCAAAACGTAGCGTACGTAAAATAACGATGAGGCACTGACCGCGAAGGTCGAGATCAGCACACACAGCGCCCCAATGCACAGCATAAACAGCGGGCGATTTCGTTTCAGCGTTTGCAGACTGATCTTCAACGAAGGCTGCGCCACAATACGCACCACATTTTCACGCGTCGATTTGAAGCAGATGAAGTAAAGCACCATTCCGGCAATCGCCAGCACAACCGTCCAGAAATGGTATACCGACACCATCTCCTCCGGGCTGGAGTTCTTAATGCTCGGTCCTATCAGAAATGCCAGGCAGACAAAGGTCAATGAAGCGGCAATCCCGCGAGCCGCGCCCAGACGGGCGCGGGATTGTGGTTGTTGGGTCATCGCGGTAGCAAGTGAACCATAAGGAATATTCACCAGGCTGTAGCAAAGCCCGAGGCCCATGTAGGTCAAATATGCATATACAACTTTGCTGCTATGGCTCCAGTCGGTCGGCACCCAGAATACCAGCACGCTGAAGATCATTAACGGCGCAGTACCGAAGAGTAAAAACGGGCGGAATTTTCCCCAGCGGGTATTCACACTGTCCACCACTCGTCCGGCGAGGACGTCGGCGAAGGCATCAAATACCCGCACCAGTAACAGCATAGTGCCCGCCGCAGCGGCACCGACGCCTGCGACGTCGGTGTAGTAACTCAACAAGAAGAGCGCCCCCATTGCGAAGGCGAAGTTATTGGCGACGTCACCGAGGCTGTAGCCGACGATGGTGCGCCAGGAGAGTTGTTGATTCATTGTTTGCCTCCCTGCTGCGGTTTTTCACCGAAATTCATGCCAGTCCAGCGTTTTTGCAGCAGAAAAGCCGCCGACTTCGGTTTGCGGTCACGAGTGAAGATCCCTTTCTTGTTGCCACCAACGCGCATAATGCCCTGCGAGGTCGCAAAATCAGCGAAGTTCCATACCTGTTCACCGACGA
This sequence comes from Escherichia sp. E3659, assembly GCF_005781135.1. Lineage (NCBI taxonomy): Bacteria > Pseudomonadati > Pseudomonadota > Gammaproteobacteria > Enterobacterales > Enterobacteriaceae > Escherichia > Escherichia sp. E3659. The sequence continues at coordinate 72,506 of NZ_VATQ01000002.1, forward strand.
CGGCGCTGACGCGATCAAAGACGCGGTGATACATATCCAGCCATGCGCACTGATACTCTTCACTCCACATGTCGGTGTACATCGAGTGCAGACCCGCTAACGTATCCACGCCGTATTCGGTGATGATAATCGGCTGATGCAGTTTCTCTTGCCAGGCAATCAGTTCTTTTTCCAGTACCTTCTCTGCCGTTTCCAAATCGCCGCTTTGGACATACCAACCGTAATAACGATTCAGGCACAGCACATCAAAGAGATCGCTGATGGTATCGGTGTGAGCGTCGCAGAACATTACATTGACGCAGGTGATCGGTCGCGTCGGGTCCAGTTTACGCGTTGCCTCCGCCAGTGGTGCGAAATATTCCCGTGCACCTTGCGGGCGAGTATCCGGTTCGTTGGCAATGCTCCACATCACCACGCTGGGGTGGTTTTTGTCACGCGCAATCAGTTCTTTAATCGCCTGTAAGTGCGCCTGCTGAGTTTCCCCGTTGACTGCCTCTTCGCTGTAGAGTTCTTTTGGCTTGTTACCCGCTTCAAATCCAATGCCTAAAGAGAGGTTAAAGCCGACGGCAGCAGTTTCATCAATCACCACAATGCCATTTTCATCAGCCCAGTCGAGCATCTCTTCAGCGTAAGGGTAATGCGAGGTACGGTAAGAGTTGGCACCAATCCAGTCCATCAATGCGTGATCGTGCACCATCAGCACGTTATCGAACCCTTTACCGCGTAAATCCGCATCTTCATGACGACCAAAACCAGTGAAGTAGAACGGTTTGTGGTTGATCAGGAACTGTTCGCCCTTCACTGCCACTGACCGGATGCCGACGCGCAGCAGGTAGATATCACACTCAGTCTGGCTTTTGGCTGTGACGCACAGTTCATAAAGATAGCCTTCACCCGGTTGCCAGAGGTGCGGATTCACCACTTGCAAAGTCCCGCTGTTGCCTTGTCCAGTCGCAACAACCTGTTGATCCGCATCACGCAGTTCAACGCTGACATCACCATTTGCCACCACCTGCCAGTCAATAGACGCGTGGTTACAGTCTTGCGCGACATGCGTCACCACGGTGATATCACCCACCCAGGTGTTCGGTGTGCTGTAGAGCATTACGCTGCGATGGATCCCGGCGTAGTTAAAGAAATCATGGAAGTAAGACTGCTTTTTCTTGCCGTTTTCGTCGGTAATCACCATTCCCGGCGGGATAGTCTGCCAGTTCAGTTCGTTGTTCACACAAACGGTAATACGTACACTTTTCCCGGCAATAACATACGGCGTGACATCGGCTTCAAACGGCGTATAGCCGCCCTGATGCTCCATCACTTCCTGATTATTTACCCATACTTTGCCGTAATGAGTGACCGCATCGAAACGCAGGACGATACGCTGGCCCGTCCAACCTTTCGGTATAAAGACTTCGCGCTGATACCAGACGTTGCCCACATAATTACGAATATCTGCATCAGCGAACTGATCGTTAAAACTGCCCGGCACAGCAATTGCCCGGCTTTCTTGTAACGCACTTTCCCACCAACGCTGAGAGATTCCACAGTTTTCCCGATCCAGGCTGAATGCCCACAGGCCGTCGAGTTTTTTGATTTCACGAGTTGGGGTTTCTACAGGACGTAACATAAGGGACTCCTCATTAAGATAAAAATACTGGTCAACCTTTAATCTGATTAGTTAACCAATTCTGTGTTGAACACAGTTATCTGTGAGAAACCCATGGAAGAGAAATGGAAATAAAAAGAACTGACACCGCGATCAAAAAACCAAAAACTGCAATACCCACAGCGTGATATGGATCGCATTAATCTTTAAAACAGCGTTGACAGAAGACACAAAATAAGCAATCGAACGCTCGTTCGACTACTTATAAAGCGATAAATTCCCATGACATATGGTTTCGACGAATGTTTTAGTGGGATTTTTCGACCAGGGGAGAACGTTTTTTGTTCAGCAGCATTGAGACATTGAACGCGGGCCCTCTCTTCACCGGCCCGCGGAAAGTGAGGATCAGGATGCGGTCAAGATACCGCCAATCATCGCGCGCAGCCCCTGGGCAAATAACGCTTCTCGCGCCAGGTCTTCCGCTTCGATATCGGCCAGCACGCCATAGGTCAGATCCAGCAGTAAACGAGAGGTCATTGCCGTGTTAATGTCAGGGCTTATCTCGCCTTTTTGCTGGGCATCCCTCATGCGCTGGGCAATAAATTCCGTGATGGTCAGATGTTTATTCTTAAGCATGGTGGCAACCTGTGGATTGCGCATCCCTTCTGCCATAATTTCAACCACCAGCGCTCGTTGTCCAAAGGCTTCATGGGTGAGAGAGACTATCGACTCGACCATATAGTCAACGAAATGGATCCCTTCAATCGGTTCCCGGAAACGGGCCAACGCCCTCTCCTGGTCCTGGAGAATAATCGCCTGAATCAAGGCTTCTTTCGAAATGAAGTGGTGATAAAGCGTCCCGGGACTGATAGCGCAGGATTTACAGATGGCTTTCATTGAGGCACTGTGAAATCCATTTTCTGAAAAAATCTCTCTGGCAGCATTGAGGATCCGGGTCCGTGTCGGTTGTGCTTCAGTTTGCATGTTATCCATCGTTAAACCAATATAGTTAGCATGAATAACTAGTTTACCGCGTTGTCCGGTGAGCGCCTATCATTGCAGTTGAATTGTGCGAAGGTACACCCGTTTCGTTTACTATTTGCACGATAATTGGTCAACCAGCAGGCGGAATTTGGCTACCAGTTATCTGGCGGAGGTTTTCCCTACTCTACAAGCGGTGTCGGTAAACAACACTCACTCGGTTGTTTACCGACCTGTTAGCGTATTAATTCAGTTCCTGTACCCCACCGCCGGAGACGGTGAGTATTTGTCCGCTTATCCAGCTGGCAGCTGGTGAACAGAGGAATAGCGCCGCGTTGGCAATATCTTGCGGCTGGCCCAGACGCCTGATTGGCGTGTGCTGCAACATTTTCTGTTCAATTTCTGGTGTAATAACGGATTTCAGGGCATCAGTTAATATTGCCCCAGGCGCTATGCCATTCACCCGAATATTTTTTTCACCCAGGTCAAACGCCATATTCCTGACCAGATGGCTGGCCGCAGCTTTAGATGACGCATAGGAGGTCATGTTTTTATTTTTATTTTCTGCCGCCATAGATGTGATGGTCAAAATAACGCCTCCGCCATTTTTTTCCATTTCAGGCGCTATGAGTTGTGACAGATGAAAAAAAGAAAACACATTCAGCTCATAAGCGCGGCGGAAATCAGCCATTGGCATATCAAACGGTTTAGGACCACCACCACCAGCATTGTTAACCAGAATATCAACTTTGCCCAGCTTACTGATGGCAAAGCCTGCCAGAGCAGATAACTCCTGTTCGGAAGTAATATCACAGCGCCAGGCAAATGCCTGCCCACCCAACTGTTGAATTTCATCTACAACATGATTAGCTGCATCGGCGTTAATATCACTGACCACCACAGATGCGCCAGCTGTCGCGAATGTAATGGCGATTTCTTTACCAATACCTGCACCCGCACCTGTGATGATGGCGCATTTTCCGTCGAGTCTCAGGTTGTCAGAATTAAACACATAAACCTCCTGTGAACTTCAGTAAAAATAAAAGGCACCGCCTGTGTGCCACATTTTTTATCATTAACTTTGAGGAAAGGACACTACCAGGTATAGCAGATAAAGGGAGGATTATTTCGCCGCAATGAGCCGGGCAGGAATAATAAGATTACGTGAATGCGTCTCTTCATGAGTGATTTTTTGCATCATGCGATCCGCAAGTGTCGTACCAAGTTCCCGCGCAGGGGTGCTGGCCCAGGTAACGGGTATATCATCAAGTGCGGTTGGCGTCGCATCGGTAAATGCCGCCAGTGAAACCTGTTGTTCAAAGTAACGGTCGACGCCACTTTCCCCGCTTTGCCGCCCTGCTTTCAGCAAACCAAACCATGCCCCCATCGCAATAGTTTCGTTGTAACAAACCACGGCGCTAATGGTCGGGTTATGGCGCAAAAGCGCCGTAATGGCTTCCGCAGCTTGCTTCTGACTCGAGGCACACTCCAGTACCCAATCACTATGAAACGGCAGGCTGAATTTTAATAGTGTCGCGCAATAGCCACCCACTCGTTCCGCACGGGTTAAAGAGGAACTTTGCCCTCCCAGCCAGGCAATACGCTGGTGTCCATTGCGAATGAGATGCTCCGTCAATAACTGCGCTGCCTGCATGTTATCCGGGCGAACAGTATCAACATCATCAAGATAGCTGGCGCGGGAAGCGAAAATCACCGGGATACCTTTTTCTTCTGCCATGCGCCGCAGGTCATCACTGCTCCCTGCCGCACCGGCAATGATGACACCATCGACGCCCTGGTTCAGTAGCAGTGAAAAGCGCTGAGTCAGTTGCTCGCCGTCTTTACCGCCGTGGAGCAAAAAAACCATTCGCCCCTGCGCTTCCAGTGCCTCCGTCAGCCCGGCTGTTAATTCAGCGTAAAACGGCGCAGACAAGTCACGCACAATTAAGCCAACCACACCACTCTGCCCGCCGCGTAGTGCCGACGCCTGGCGATTGCGCACAAACCCCAGTTCTTCAATGGCGGCGTTAACACGTTCTCCTGTGGCGGTAGAGATTCGCCCTTTGCCACTAAGCACCAGCGAAACGGTACTGACCGACACGCCCGCAGCGAGCGCAACATCATGAATGGTGATTTTTTTGGCGGTAGCCATGCAGATGACCTACTCCCTGATTATGTGACAGATAAAACGTTTTACCTTTTATTTATCTTATACCCGCTATTATCGTTGCGTAATGTGATTTATGCCTCACTAAAATTTGATAAAACGTTTTATCTTCTCGCGCAATTTATTGAATCCAGATTGTTCTCTACGAGGAGTCGTTTTATGACGGCGAAAGCAGCACCGAAAGTCACGCTGTGGGAATTCTTCCAGCAGTTAGGCAAAACCTTTATGTTACCTGTCGCATTACTGTCGTTCTGCGGCATTATGTTGGGGATTGGCAGTTCCCTTAGTAGCCACGATGTCATCACACTGATCCCGGCATTGGGTAACCCTGTGTTGCAGGCCATCTTTACCTGGATGAGCAAGGTTGGTTCGTTCGCGTTTAGTTTCCTGCCAGTGATGTTCTGTATCGCCATCCCGCTGGGTCTGGCGCGCGAAAACAAAGGCGTCGCGGCGTTCGCTGGTTTTGTTGGTTACGCAGTGATGAACCTGGCGGTAAACTTCTGGTTGACCAATAAAGGCATTCTGCCGACCACCGATGCTGCCGTGCTGAAAGCCAATAATATCCAGAGCATTCTTGGGATCCAGTCGATCGACACTGGGATCCTCGGTGCAGTGATCGCCGGTATTATCGTCTGGATGTTACATGAACGTTTCCATAATATTCGCCTGCCGGATGCGCTGGCATTCTTCGGCGGTACGCGCTTCGTACCCATTATCTCCTCACTGGTGATGGGCCTTGTCGGTCTGGTGATTCCGTTAGTCTGGCCGATTTTCGCCATGGGTATTAGTGGATTAGGCCATATGATCAACAGCGCAGGCGATTTCGGACCGATGCTGTTTGGTACGGGTGAACGTCTGCTGTTGCCGTTTGGTCTGCATCACATTCTGGTGGCATTAATTCGCTTTACCGACGCGGGCGGCACGCAGGAAGTCTGCGGTCAAACCGTCAGCGGCGCACTAACCATCTTCCAGGCGCAATTGAGTTGCCCGACCACTCACGGTTTCTCTGAAAGCGCCACGCGTTTCCTCTCGCAGGGCAAAATGCCTGCATTCCTCGGTGGTCTGCCAGGTGCAGCGTTAGCGATGTATCACTGTGCGCGCCCGGAAAATCGCCATAAAATTAAAGGCCTGCTGATTTCTGGCCTGATCGCCTGTGTCGTTGGCGGCACTACCGAACCACTGGAATTCCTGTTCCTGTTCGTAGCGCCAGTTCTGTACGTCATCCACGCGCTGTTAACCGGCCTCGGCTTCACCGTCATGTCTGTGCTCGGTGTCACCATCGGTAATACCGACGGCAATATCATCGACTTTGTGGTGTTCGGTATTCTGCATGGCCTGTCAACCAAGTGGTACATGGTGCCAGTGGTGGCGGCAATCTGGTTTGTTGTTTACTACGTCATCTTCCGTTTCGCTATTACCCGCTTCAATTTGAAAACCCCTGGCCGCGATAGCGAAATTGCCAGCTCAATCGAAAAAGCCGTTGCCGGTACGCCGGGTAAATCAGGTTACAACGTTCCGGCAATCCTCGAAGCCTTAGGCGGTGCCGACAATATTGTCAGCCTCGATAATTGCATTACTCGTCTGCGTTTGTCAGTGAAAGATATGTCCCTTGTTAATGTGCAGGCACTGAAGGACAATCGGGCAATTGGCGTAGTACAACTTAATCAACATAACCTGCAGGTTGTTATCGGGCCGCAAGTTCAGTCAGTCAAAGATGAAATGGACGGTCTGATGCGTACTGTTCAGGCATAAGGATAAGATATGTTCGATTTTTCGAAGGTCGTGGATCGTCATGGCACATGGTGCACACAGTGGGATTATGTCGCTGACCGTTTCGGCACTGCTGATCTGTTACCGTTCACGATTTCAGACATGGATTTTGCCACCGCTCCCTGCATTATCGAGGCGCTGAACCAGCGCCTGATGCACGGCGTGTTTGGCTACAGTCGCTGGAAAAACGATGAATTTCTCGCGGCTATCGCCCACTGGTTTTCCACACAGCATTACACTGCCATTGATACGCAGTCGGTGGTATATGGCCCTTCCGTTATCTATATGGTGTCGGAACTGATTCGTCAGTGGTCCGCTGTCGGTGAAGGTGTGGTGATCCATACCCCGGCCTACGACGCATTTTACAAAGCCATTGAAGGTAATCAGCGCACCGTGATGCCCGTTGCTTTAGAGAAGCGGGTTGATGGCTGGTTTTGCGATATGGGCAAACTGGAAGCCGTGTTGGCGAAACCGGAGTGTAAAATTATGCTCCTGTGTAGCCCTCAGAATCCTACCGGTAAAGTCTGGACTTGCGATGAACTGGAAACAATGGCTGACCTGTGCGAACGCTATGGTGTGCGCGTTATCTCCGATGAAATCCATATGGATATGGTATGGGGTGAGCAACCGCATATTCCCTGGAGCAATGTAGCTCGCGGCGACTGGGCGCTACTAACTTCTGGTTCGAAAAGTTTCAATATTCCGGCTCTGACCGGGGCTTACGGGATTATTGAAAATAACGACAGCCGTGAAGCGTATTTATCGGCCCTGAAAAGCCGTGATGGGCTTTCCTCCCCTGCGGTACTGGCGTTAACCGCCCATATCGCCGCCTATCAGCAAGGCGCACCATGGCTTGATGCCTTACGCGTCTATCTGAAAGATAACCTGACGTATATCGCAGAGATGATGAACGCCGCGTTCCCTGAACTCAACTGGCAGATTCCCCAATCCACTTATCTCGCATGGCTTGATTTACGTCCGTTGAACATTGATGACAACGCGTTGCAAAAAGCCCTGATTGAACAAGAAAAAGTCGCAATCATGCCGGGATATACCTACGGTGAAGAAGGCCGTGGCTTTGTTCGGCTCAATGCTGGATGCCCACGTTCTAAACTGGAAAAAGGTGTCGCTGGATTAATTAACGCCATCCGAGCTGTACGCTAATTGCGATTGCGCAACGCAAATAATCGTTGCGCAATCGTAGATTTTTACCCTGCTTTGTTTTTATAATGGTGCGCACTTTTATATCCAGAAAAAGAGTGCGACCATGATTGATACCACCCTGCCATTAACTGATATCCATCGCCACCTTGATGGCAACATTCGTCCCCAGACCATCCTTGAACTTGGCCGCCAGTATAATATCTCGCTACCTGCACAATCCCTGGAAACGCTAATTCCACACGTTCAGGTCATTGCCAACGAACCCGATCTGGTGAGTTTTCTGACTAAGCTTGACTGGGGCGTTAAAGTTCTCGCCTCGCTCGACGCATGCCGTCGCGTGGCGTTTGAAAATATTGAAGATGCTGCCCGAAACGGTCTGCACTATGTCGAACTGCGTTTTTCGCCAGGTTATATGGCAATGACGCATCAGTTGCCTGTTGCGGGCGTTGTCGAAGCCGTTATTGACGGCGTACGTGAAGGTTGTCGCACCTTTGGTGTGCAGGCGAAACTTATCGGCATTATGAGCCGGACCTTTGGCGAAGCTGCCTGCCAGCAAGAGCTGGAGGCATTTTTAGCCCACCGTGATCAGATTACCGCACTGGATTTAGCCGGTGATGAACTTGGTTTTCCTGGGAGTTTGTTCCTCTCTCACTTCAACCACGCGCGTGATGCAGGCTGGCATATTACCGTCCATGCAGGCGAAGCTGCCGGGGCAGAAAGTATCTGGCAAGCCATTCGTGAGCTGGGAGCTGAACGCATTGGGCATGGCGTAAAAGCCATTGAAGACCGGGCGCTGATGGATTTCCTCGCCGAGCAACAAATTGGCATAGAATCCTGCCTGACCTCCAATATTCAGACCAGTACCGTGGCATCTCTGGCGGCACATCCGCTGAAAATGTTCCTTGAGCATGGTATCTGCGCCAGTATTAACACCGACGACCCGGGTGTTCAGGGCGTCGATATCATTCACGAATATACCGTTGCCGCGCCCGCTGCAGGTTTATCTCGCGAGCAAATCCGCCAGGCGCAGATTAATGGTCTGGAAATGGCTTTCCTCAGCGCAGAGGAAAAACGCGCACTGCGAGAAAAAGTCGCAGCGAAGTAACAAAAATGGATGGTGCTAATTGCACCATCCCCTTTTCAAGCAAGGCACAAAGTCGAGCGATGTTTGGCGGATTCGATACCCAGCTCAATCAACTCCATTACCTGAATGGCCTGACTTGCTGGCACCGGGTTTTCACCGTCGCCATTCAACGCATCACGAATGGCAGCATAGTAAGCCGGATAATTCCCCGGCACGGTCAACAGCGTTTCTTCAACACGTTCCTCGCCTTCAACGCGGGTTAGTACACCGTCACGCATATCGTAGCCCCAGTCTTCCTGCGGCAGACGCTCACCATTTTTCAACCGCTCTTCCTGCGGATCGAGACCGTATTTAACATAGCTGCCACGGGAGCCATGCACGATATAACGCGCTGACTCAGCTGCCGCCAACATGGTGCCGTGTAAAATGACCCGCCGCTGTGGGTAGGACAAAATGGCGTGGAAATAATCAGTCGACTGCGCCCCCGGGCGCAACTGTGCTAAATCCACCGTCATACTGACAGGTAAGCCAAAAAGCGTAATAGCTTGATCGAGCAAATGCGGTGCCAAATCGTACCAGATACCGCTGCCAGGGCCGCCCTGTTCACGCCAGCGATCGCGCACCTGCGGCCGGAAGCGGTCAAAATGAGACTCAAAGTACGCAACTTCACCCAGCGAGCCTTCCGCGAGCAAACCTTTTAGTGTCAAAAAATCGCTATCCCAGCGACGATTATGAAACACCGACAATACGCGACCCAGACTTTTTGCTAACGCATCCAGTTCTCGAGCTTGTGACAGTGTCACGGTAAAAGGCTTGTCGACGACCACATGTTTACCCGCTTCAAGCGCCGCTTTGGCTAACGGGAAATGGGTATCATTTGGTGTGGGAATGACAATCAAGTCTATGTTGGGATCATTAAAAAGATGCTTTGGTTCAGAGACAACCGTCACTGTTGGCCAGTCGGCTTTTACTTTTGTTTCGTCACTGCTGGAAATTACTGCCAGTTCTAGTCCGGGCGTGCCCGCTATCAGGGGCGCATGGAAGGTTTTGCTCGCATAACCATACCCAATCAACCCAACACGGATGTTGTCGCTCATGTCATTGCCTCTCAGAGAAGTACGATCGCTATTTGACACTATCCTTTACCCTCTCTCAACAGTTTAATAACCTGCCCGCAATAAGGGATGTTATTTAACTTAAGTCAAAGAAATGGCGAATTTTCTAATGATAAAAGCTAAATATCGCAAAAACCTCAGCAAAAATCTTGCTGGGGCAATTATTGCTAAGTAACATTTACCCCCTGAAGTTAATGGATCACTCAACATAGATGTGGGCAGTAATGAATCGTCTTATTGAATTAACAGGTTGGATCGTTCTTGTCGTTTCTGTCATTCTCCTTGGCGTGGCGAGTCACATTGACAACTACCAGCCGCCAGAACAGAGTACAACAGTACAACATAAGTAATACCTGCACTTGCAGACCAGCATGCAGCCCGTCCGGATGCATGTTTTAACTTGTCGGGTATTAAACCAGGAATTTATTATCTTGTGGTGTGTTGTCGGCGATTGGCAGGGATAGTAAAGCGCGTTACTCTTTTCATGACAGTATTTTATCCCTGAATATTTACCATCAGCACATTCTTATTATTGTTATTACATAAGCGTTCACTTTTGGTGAAGTTTTATCATTACATATAATACCTACCACTTTGGTATTAATTATTTTATGGGCCTTTTATGACTGTTCAGGACTACTTATTAAAATTTCGCAAAATCAGTTCACTCGAAAGCCTGGAAAAACTCTACGATCATCTTAATTACACACTGACCGACGATCAGGACCTTATCAACATGTATCGCGCCGCCGATCACCGCCGCGCAGAGCTGGTGTCTGGCGGGCGTTTGTTTGACCTGGGCCAGGTGCCGAAGTCCGTCTGGCATTATGTCCAATAAAGAAAGTAGCGATTGATAATAAAAACCTTATAATAACGCCCCTAAAATTAGATTTGCCTGTTTGCTGTCGCTATTCTGGAGAACCTATGACCACCACAACGCCACAACGTATTGGAGGCTGGTTGCTTGGCCCTTTGGCCTGGCTGTTAGTCGCTCTATTGAGTACGACGCTGACGCTGTTACTGTATACCGCAGCGTTATCTTCTCCTCAAACATATAAAACGATCGGCGAACAAGCACTGACAACGCAAATCTTATGGGGCGTTTCTTTTATTACCGCCATCGCCATGTGGTATTACACTTTGTGGTTGACCATCGCTTTCTTTAAACGTCGGCGTTGTGTTCCTAAACACTATATTATCTGGCTACTGATCTCCGTATTACTGGCTGTTAAAACCTTCGCTTTTTCGCCAGTAGCAGATGGCGTAGCCGTGCGCCAGTTGTTGTTCACTTTGCTGGCAACCGCATTGATAGTCCCCTATTTCAAACGCTCGTTGCGGGTCAAAGCGACGTTTGTGAATCCGTAATAACCTTACAGTTAACCTGTTGTCGCCTGCTCTGGATTAACGGATAATAGGCGGCTTTTTTATTTCAGGCCGAAAAATGACTGACTACCTGTTACTGTTTGTCGGAACTGTACTGGTCAATAACTTTGTACTGGTTAAGTTTCTGGGCCTCTGTCCGTTTATGGGCGTTTCCAAAAAGCTGGAAACTGCAATGGGGATGGGGCTGGCAACAACATTTGTGATGACGCTGGCGTCAATTTGCGCCTGGCTTATCGACACGTGGATCTTGATTCCACTCAATCTGATTTACCTGCGCACGCTAGCGTTTATTTTAGTGATCGCTGTTGTCGTGCAGTTCACCGAGATGGTAGTGCGTAAAACCAGCCCGGTGCTTTATCGTCTGCTGGGGATTTTTCTGCCGCTTATTACCACCAACTGTGCGGTGCTTGGTGTCGCGTTGCTGAATATTAATCTCGGGCATAATTTCTTGCAGTCGGCGCTGTACGGTTTTTCAGCAGCTGTCGGCTTCTCGTTGGTGATGGTGCTTTTCGCAGCCATCCGCGAGCGCCTGGCTGTGGCTGATGTCCCGGCACCTTTTCGTGGTAATGCCATTGCGCTGATTACCGCAGGTCTTATGTCTCTGGCCTTTATGGGCTTTAGTGGTTTGGTGAAGTTGTAATGAATGCTATCTGGATTGCCGTTGCCGCCATAAGCCTGCTGGGCCTGGCGTTTGGCGCCATTCTGGGTTATGCCTCCCGCCGTTTTGCGGTGGAAGACGATCCGGTCGTTGAGAAAATTGACGAAATTTTACCGCAGAGCCAGTGTGGTCAATGCGGTTATCCTGGCTGTCGCCCGTATGCGGAGGCTATCAGTTGCAACGGTGAAAAAATCAACCGCTGCGCCCCTGGTGGCGAAGCAGTAATGCTGAAAATTGCCGAGTTGCTCAACGTCGAACCACAGCCGCTGGATGGCGAAGTGCAAGAGTTGACGCCTGCGCGTATGGTAGCGGTTATCGATGAAAATAACTGTATTGGCTGCACTAAGTGTATTCAGGCGTGTCCGGTGGACGCCATTGTCGGTGCTACCCGAGCAATGCATACCGTCATGAGCGATCTGTGCACAGGTTGTAATCTGTGTGTAGACCCATGCCCAACGCATTGCATCTCCTTACAACCGGTTGCAGAAACGCCAGACAGCTGGAAATGGGATCTGAACACCATTCCCGTGCGCATCATTCCCGTGGAACACCATGCTTAAGTTATTCTCTGCTTTCAAAAAAAATAAAATCTGGGACTTCGATGGCGGCATTCATCCACCGGAGATGAAAACTCAGTCCAACGGTACTCCCCTGCGCCAGGTTCCGCTGGCGCAGCGATTTGTTATTCCACTTAAACAGCATATTGGTGCTGAAGGCGAGCTGTGCGTTAACGTTGGTGATAAGGTACTGCGCGGACAGCCACTCACCCGTGGACGCGGCAAAATGCTACCGGTTCACGCACCAACGTCTGGCACCGTTACGGCTATTGCGCCCCACTCTACGGCTCATCCTTCAGCTTTAGCTGAATTAAGCGTGATTATTGACGCCGATGGGGAAGATTGCTGGATCCCACGTGACGGTTGGACCGATTACCGCTCACGCACTCGGGAAGAATTAATCGAACGCATTCATCAATTTGGCGTCGCCGGACTGGGTGGTGCTGGCTTCCCTACTGGCGTTAAATTGCAGGGCGGCGGCGATAAAATCGAAACGTTGATCATTAATGCCGCAGAATGCGAGCCGTATATTACCGCCGATGACCGACTGATGCAGGATTGCGCCGCCCAGGTCGTGGAAGGTATTCGCATTCTTGCGCATATTCTACAGCCACGCGAAATTCTGATCGGCATTGAAGATAACAAACCGCAGGCAATTTCCATGCTGCGTGCGGTGTTGGCGGATTCTCACGATATTTCTCTGCGAGTTATTCCGACCAAATATCCCTCTGGCGGCGCCAAACAGTTAACCTACATCCTGACCGGAAAGCAGGTTCCACACGGCGGTCGTTCATCAGATATCGGCGTGTTAATGCAAAACGTCGGCACGGCTTACGCAGTGAAACGAGCCGTTATTGATGGCGAGCCGATTACCGAGCGTGTCGTAACGCTAACTGGCGAAGCAATTGCACGCCCCGGCAACGTCTGGGCACGACTGGGTACGCCGGTCCGTCATTTATTGAACGATGCAGGATTCTGCCCTTCTGCCGATCAAATGGTGATTATGGGCGGCCCGCTAATGGGCTTTACCTTGCCGTGGCTGGATGTCCCGGTCGTAAAAATAACCAACTGTTTACTGGCACCGTCTGCCAATGAACTTGGCGAACCACAGGAAGAACAAAGCTGCATCCGTTGTAGCGCCTGTGCTGATGCCTGCCCTGCAGATCTCCTGCCGCAACAGTTGTACTGGTTCAGCAAAGGTCAGCAGCACGATAAAGCCACCACACATAACATTGCCGATTGTATTGAATGTGGGGCCTGTGCGTGGGTTTGCCCAAGCAATATCCCTCTTGTGCAATATTTCCGTCAGGAAAAAGCCGAGATTGCCGCCATTCGTCAGGAAGAAAAACGCGCAGCCGAAGCAAAAGCACGCTTTGAAGCTCGTCAGGCACGTCTGGAACGTGAAAAAGCCGCCCGTCTTGAACGACACAAGAACGCGGCGGTTCAACCTGCGGCCAAAGACAAAGATGCGATTGCTGCCGCACTGGCACGCGTAAAAGAAAAACAGGCCCAGGCCACACAACCTATTGTGATAAAAGCTGGCGAACGCCCGGATAACAGCGCGATTATTGCGGCACGGGAAGCGCGTAAAGCGCAAGCCAGAGCGAAACAGGCTGAATTGCAACAGACTAACGAAGCCGTAACCGTTGCCGATCCGCGTAAAGCGGCAGTGGAAGCCGCAATTGCCCGTGCTAAAGCACGCAAGCAGGAGCAACAGCCTGCTAACGAAGAACCGCAGGAACAGGTTGACCCGCGTAAAGCTGCCGTCGAAGCGGCTATCGCCCGTGCTAAAGC